>JAYURX010000297.1:0-3657 GCA_043755965.1 Flavobacterium sp.
CACCCGAACCACATCCGAAGCGGGTTATCAAAATGGGCAATTTGACTAGTCAACAGTAGTCAATACTAGTCAACAGTAGTCAACACTAATCAAAACACGTCAACACTAATCAATACTCACGGCAGCATTGTGGGGGTAAAGTCACTATCCTAGCTTTGTTCTAATCAGTTACCGAAAGGGCTGCCGAATTTTTTTTCTAATCCCTAAAATATAGAAATCATGGGAACATATAACAAGGGCATCTTAGGCCCATTTTCAGGAAAGGTTGGTACAGTGGTTGGTGCCAACTGGCGCGGTAAAGACGTGATGCGTTCGCTGCCAAAAAAGACAGACCGTACGCCAACGGCAACGCAACTCTTGCAGCGCGAGAAGTTTACTGCGGTAAGCGATTTTTTAACGCCAATAAGCAATGTGCTGTCATTGTTTTACGGATCGGGTAGTGGGGAACTTACCCGCCGAAACCAGGCAATGTCCTATCACATGAAGGAAGCCGTGAACTATGTCGACCCCAATTTTGAAATCGTGTTCGACAAAGTACAAATCAGTAAGGGTGATTTGCTGGGTGTGCAAAACCCTACAGTTATGAGTCCGGATCCCGGAGTTATTAAATTTAACTGGGACGACAATTCAGAGCAGGGTAGTGCCAAAGCCACGGACCAACTGGTAGTAGTGCTTTATTCCTCTGCAGAAGATTTGTATTACACGAACGGCAATGCTGCCAACCGCAATGCTGCCGGGGTTACCATTCCACTGCCGACTTATTTCGCAGGACTCGAGGTACAATCCTGGATTACGTTTGCCTCAGCAACCGGGAAGAGCTATGCGACTAGTGTGTATTTGGGGGCGATGGTGATTGGGTAGCGAAGAAGAAAATAGAATATAGAGAATAGAGAATAGACTATCTTTCAGCTATAACCTCTATGTTCTTTATTCTATTTTCTTTACTCTTTCTTTGAAAAAGAGCATAGAATATAGAGCATAGAAAGTAGCCTTTTCTTTCCACTATAACTCTATGTTCTTTATTCTATATTCTCTTTTCTTTTTTATCCTTCCGTCTCAATCTGAATAGAATAAACAATAGGCACCTGCTTCTGTAGGTGCTTCTTAATCGTTTCCATTAGATGTTCCGCGCTATGTTGGTGGTGATGCAGCGTAATATCCAAATGCACCAACAGTCTTTCGCTGCCAATATACATTGTCCTCAGTCCGAGGATTTTGTTTACTTCCTTTATTTCGAGGACAGCGCTTCTTATATTTTTTTCTACGTCGGGAGTTGCCGTTTTACCCACTAGGTAATCCTTAACACCCATGATAAGCAAGACCGATGAAACCGCAATGATTGTCCCAATCAATATCGCGCCAAGCGCATCAAAATATTTGATGTCCATTTGATACAAGCCCAAAGACAGCAACCCAATAACTGCAGATGACATTCCCGTAAAGTCAAGGATAAAGGTATTTTTTGTTTCCACATGCGTAGTGGCAAAGAATATAGTACCAATCTTTTTGACACTTTCACCATCGAGCAGCCTGCGAGCACTTAGCGACAAAGCATAACCGTTGGTGAGTATTGATACACAGAGCGCCCCAAAGGCATAGGATATTTGCTTTATCTCTTCGGGGTGGAGCAGCCGTTGTACACCAAAATATATGGAAAGGCCGGCTCCGAAAATAAGCATTACAATAGCCGATACCAGCGTCCAGAAAAAAAGCGACTTGCCGTGCCCAAAAGGATGTTGTTTATTAGGCCTGCGTTTTGAATTGCGAAGCCCGATGAGCAGTAAGCCCGATGCCACTAGGTCAGAGAGCCCTTCAAACGCCTCCGCAAGCATTACCACACTTCCTGTGGCAAGCATTACGAGTACATTTATCACAATGTCTCCCAAGTCAACAAAGAAAGAAGTCCATACAGCCTTGTTTGAGGAAATTTGTTTTGCCATAGGTGAAGTGCTGTAAATCGGTTTCGGTGAATAAGAGAAAAAGCAAGAAGTAAAGCGTAAATTGTAAAGTCTAACCTCCAGTACAATTGCTCTTTCCTCTTGCTTTGTTCTTTATTTTTTAAAATCCTTTACTGAAAAGACAGGAAGGATTTTGTATTCTATATCAAGTGTGGTCGGTTTTTAGAGAACAGAGTATAGAATAATAGAAAATAAAATAACAAATAGGTTTACGCCCTAAAAAAAATACTCAGTTATCTATGTTCTTTATTTATTCCGCTACGCTCCATACAATTCGGCTACGCCTCGGGTCTATTTTCTATACTCTTTTTTCTATTAAATAATCATATAACAACCCGCAACGGTAAAGGCAAAAAGGATATTTCCTATAAAAAGCTGTGTGTAATAGCCATAAGAATTCATCTGTGGTTTGCTTCGCGCCTGCATAAACAAAAACAGCCAGCCGACCATGCTAAGGATTCCGATAAGAGTTCCGTAAATCAGGATGCTGTCATAGGTAAGTGTCATCCATCCGGTGTTGAGCAGCGCCTGGAAACCAATAACGAACAATAGCCCCAGGGCGTATTGTATAACAAGACCTATATATCGGTTAGTCTTGGTATCGCGAACGTTAAAATGACTGACCAAAGCGGCCAGTAGGTAAGGCTCCTGGTAGGGCTGACGGAACATCTGTGAGGTAACAAAACTAAAAATAGTTTTTAGACTGGTGGCTGCAAAAGCCGCGGTGAGAAGTATTAATAATATCATATATAGCTTATTTTAAAATCCGGCACTAAAAAAAACACGAAGCGTTTCATAATCGACATCTTCCTCGCAAGGAGTAGTATCGGTAATATCGTCTAAATAAGTCGAGGCAAACATTTCAGTTTCCATCGCTCTGTTGTAAGTTGTTGGCGGAAGTAATGTTTCAGGGTCCATAGTTTTTTTATATTTATTTATTGTTCTACAAAATTATAATATAGGCTTACTGTTTCATTTACAGTATTTTAGGCAGGAGTTGTATAATTTCCATTTATTTGAGAGAATAGAAAATAGAGAATAGAAAATAGAGAATAGACTTTCTTTCAACTATAAACTTTCTATTCTCTATATTCTTTTTCAAGCTATTGTTCTACATAAAACGACAGAGCACCAATGTCGGTAGTTTCGCCCGCCCTCACTACAACATTTGGCACTATAATGGGCTGTAAGGGTGAGGGTTTGTTGGGTATTATACTGACCATGTAAGTGTCAGCCCACAGGGCCGAGATTTGAAACTGGCCGGAATCATAAACCATACCGTAATAATGGATTCCTTTTGAGTTGGTTGCCATGACTATGGCTGGTATTGCCGGAGTAATACTTCCTATGATATTTCCGGTTATGGTTGGTTCATTTCTTATAATAGGTCTTAGTAGGGAGGCGCTGTTTTCAGTTTGGTACTTGTCTTTAGCATTGTCTGGATATGAGTCGTCATTACTACAGGAAGAGAACATTAAAACACAAGCTACAATGCACATCGTTAGAATAATATTTTTCATTTTAATAGCATTTAAATTAATAGTAATACAAATTTCCGCAATTTTTACGGTGGTTTTATTACATAATATCAATACAGTTTTATACTATTTGCATTAAGAGAAAAGAGAAAAGAGAATAGAATATAGAATATAGAATATAGAATATAGAATATAGAATATAGAATATAGAATATAGAATA
>JAYURX010000298.1:0-3644 GCA_043755965.1 Flavobacterium sp.
GTGAAGTAGCCAATAGTAGCATAGGTTTCTCCTGAAAGGTTTTACTGTTGATGCGCGATGCCCAATCAAGGATATTTTTGAAAGCCGTTGAAAAGTTCCCATTATTTTCAGCAAAGGATATCAGGATAAAATCAGCATCACCAATCTTTTTATAAAAATCATGCGCCAACTGTGGGAATCCGTCTTTCTTTTCCCTGTCTTTGGAATAGATAGGCATTTCGTAATCATTCAAGTCCAAAAGATCGACGGTCACATTTCCAAACTGTTTTGAAGCATATTTAGCCAATTGTTTATTGATGGAATCGCTGCTGTTTGATGCGCCAAAGGCAAGTAGTTTTTTCATTTCTTGTTTAAGTAATTAGGTTAATGCTTGGTTATAAAACGTCTTTAAATTCAGGAACCTTATCAAAGACACTTTTAGCAAAAGAACAAAGCGGAATTATTTTGATATTCTTTTCACGGGCATATTCCACAGCCTTTGTTAGCATTTTTTTACCAAAACCCTTGCCTTCGTTTCCCGGATTAACTTCCGTATGGTCAATAATGATTTTATCATCACCGGCAAATACAAAAGTCATCTTCGCTTCCTGTTTTCCATCGACATCAACGTGAAAATAACCGTTTTTGTTGTTTGTTGTTAACTGTACTTCAGTGCTCATGTTGTTGTTTTTTAGTATTTGTCATTTCGACGAAGGAGAAATCGCATTAACTATGATTATGTGATTTCTCCCGTTGGTCGAAATGACAAACAATTACAGTGTCATTGGAACTTCCATTAATAAAACCTCTGCATCCGAAGTAGCTTCAAAAGTTACTTTGTCAAAATCGGTGATACCTAAACCGTCACGTTGTTCCAATTCCTGACCATCCACTTTTACGCTTCCTCTAATCACAAAAACATACAAACCGTTGCCTTCTTTTTTTCGATTGTAATCTAATGTAATTCCTTTATCTAAATTTCCCATGTGGAACCAGGCATCCTGGTGAATCCAGACTCCGGCATCATCAGCATTTGGCGATAAAATTTGTTGTAATTTATTGTGACGGTCTGTTGTATCCAACGTTATTTGTTGATAACGTGGTTCAACGTTTCTGGTTTTTGGGAACACCCAAATCTGCAACAGATTCGTTCTTTTATCGTGATTCGGATTGAATTCCGAATGTTGGATTCCGGTTCCCGCGCTCATTACCTGAACATCGCCAAATTTGATAACCTCGGTATTTCCCATACTGTCTTTATGAGCCAAATCGCCTTCCAACGGGATAGTGATGATTTCCATATTGTCATGAGGATGTGTTCCAAAACCCATTCCCGATGCTACGATATCATCATTCAAAACCCGTAGTACGCCAAACTGAACTCTTTCCGGTTCATAATAGCTGGCGAAACTAAAAGTATGGTGCGCGTTTAACCAACCGTGATCGGCGTGGCCGCGTGTGTTTGCTTTGTGTACCACTGTATTTTTCATATCTATAAATTTAATGATTATTATGATACAAATTTACAGCGACAAGTTAGCGGAAGCACTTAATGTAGATTAAGAAATTATTTTCTGAGTAGGCGGGATTTCATTTTGCTAAAGAACTCAGGCGTTACGCCAATAAAAGAAGCAATCTGTTTTTGAGGAACTTTTTGAATTAGGGTTGGATATTTTCTGCAGAATTTCTCAAAGCGTTCTTCTGCAGTCAGGCTCAGATTGTCCATCAGTCTTTCCTGATTGGAGACCAATGAGTTTTCGATAAGAATTCTGAAAAAGCGTTCCAACTTTGGGATTTTGAGATACAACTGGTCTTGATTTTCCTTGGATAAAACAACTACTTCGGTATCTTCCAACACTTCGATAAAAAGATTTCCGGGTTTTTGCGAAAGCAGGCTATACATATCGCTAATCCACCAGCCTTCGCAGGCAAAACTCATTACGTGTTCGACAATATTGTCATTGATATTAAAACTCCTAAGCAAACCCGAATTTACAAAATAACCTTCCTTACAAACCTGACCGGCATGTTGAAGAATGGTTTTGGCTTTGTAATGCTTCGTTTCAGTTTTGGATAAAAATAGCAACTCTTCTTCCGGAGTTAACAAGACGTGTTTCGAAATGTTCTGTATAATCAAACTCATATTCCCAAAAGTACAATAAAAGGAATACATAAAAAAAGCGTCCCGATTAAATTGGGACGCTAATGTTTTTAATGTTTGTGACCTTCGTGCTCATCGTGTTTCTGACCTTCCACCGGAAGCAATTTAAAGCTTGAGGCTACAAATCGGTCGCCTTTTATTTCGCCAACCACTTCTGCTTTTCTGATTGCTGAACAAAAACCATCTTCTGCATGAGCATCACCATGTTTGTGGATATCGGTTCCATCAACAAAATACGATTTTCCGTCAATACGAACCGCTAAGTCGCAGCCGCCTTTGCCTTTCATTCCGAATTGGCATTGACCGCAAGACGCTTCTACGATTTGGGTTTTTGGTTTGTCTTGTGCATTTACAGCAATGCATACAAAAAGGACAAGAATTGAAATTACTTTTTTCATATTAAATATTTAAGATAAAGCTTCCTTGATTCTGTTAAAAGCTTCGGTTAATAATTCTTCACTGGTGGCATAGGAAATCCTGATACAGTCTGGATTACCAAAAGCATCGCCTGTAACTGTGGCAACATTGGCTTCTGATAATAAATACATCGAAAAATCATCTGCGTTAGTAATCAATTTTCCACGTAATTTTTTTCCGAAGTACGAAGATACATCAGGAAAAACATAAAAAGCGCCTTCGGGAACATTTAATTTTAATCCCGGAATGTTTTTGGTTAAACCAACGACCAAATCCCGACGGTTTTTGAAAGCAGTTACCATTTCGTTCAACACTTTTGGATCGGCATCAACCGCGGTAATTGTAGCTCTTTGCGCAATTGAATTAGCTCCTGAAGTAACCTGTCCCTGCATTTTGGTGCAGGCTTTGGCAATAAATTCGGGCGCGCCCATATAACCAATTCTCCAACCCGTCATAGCGAATGCTTTGGCAACACCATTGACCGTAATTGTTCTTTCAAACAAACCGGGAATTGAGCCAATGCTGCAAAAAGTTCCGGAGAAATTGATATGCTCATAGATTTCGTCAGAAACGATATAAATGTTTGGGTGTTTTCCCAGTACTTTTCCAATAGCTGTCAACTCTTCACGATTATAAACCGAACCACTTGGATTACAAGGCGAACTGAACCACATCATTTTGGTTTTTGGCGTAATGGCTTTTTCTAATTGTTCCGGAGTGATCTTAAAATCGGTTTCAACAGAAGTCGGCACTTCCACCGGAATTCCACCTGATAGCTTGATGATTTCAAAATACGAAACCCAATACGGCGCCGGAAGAATTACTTCATCACCATCATTCAGCATTACTTGTGCAATATTGTATAATGATTGTTTTGCCCCGGTAGAAACTACAATGTTAGCCGGTTTGTACTCTAAATTATTGTCGCGCTTGAATTTTCTGCAGATGGCTTCTTTCAACTCAACATAACCATCAACGGGCGTGTAAGTACTGTAGTTTTCATCGATTGCTTTTTTAGCTGCTTCTTTGATAAAATCGGGGGTATTAAAATCGGGTTCACCCAAACTTAAACTGATAATATCTTTTC
>JAYURX010000299.1:0-1544 GCA_043755965.1 Flavobacterium sp.
CCTAAAACCCCAATTGCGCCAAGCATCTATGTAAAAGCATAACTTTGAGTGAACTAAAAACGAAGATTATGCAATTACAAGACACTTTATCCATTCCAAAGATATTCATTGGATTAGATATTCACAAAAAAAGTTGGACAGTTTCAATTCAAACGGATTTATTTTTCCACAAAACGTATTCTATGCCATCAAATGCTGAGGATTTGTATCAATATGTGGATCGAACATTTTCTAATCACTCAGTAGCTTTAGTTTACGAAGCAGGTTGTTGTGGCTTTAGCACTGCAAGATTTTTTTTAAATTTGGGTTGGAATGTTTTAGTTGTTAATCCATCCGATGTAAAGACAGGCGATAAAGAGCGGTATCAAAAAACGGATTCTTTAGACTCAAAAAACTTATCTAATCAATTAAAATCAGGTGTTTTGAGAGGCATTTTTATTCCGAGTGAAGAACACGAGCAGTTTACAACTTTAGCACGCCATAGAACACAAGTTACCAAGAAACTGCGTCAAACCAAAACACATATTAAAAGTATGTTATTGTTTCATGGCATTAAAGTTCCTGAGCAGTTTGATAATCCAAATTGGAGTAAAGATTTTATTGTTTGGTTAGAAGCAATAAAATTTAGCACCTCTTGTGGCGATCTAGCTTTACAAGGAAAAATACGGATGTTCAAGTTCATTAAATCGGAATATTTAGAAATAGCCAATCAAATGCGTTGTTATTGCAGAAAAAACAAAAAGAAAGATTATACTCTTTTGAAAAGTATTCCGGGAATAGGTGGTTATTTAGCGAGTGTTATCTTGGCAGAATGTGGCGATTTGCGTCGTTTTACCAATGAAAGACAGTTTAGTTCTTACATTGGGTTAATTCCAGGGATTTATAATAGTGGTGGATCAGAAAAGTGTTTAGGCATAACACCTAGAAGTCGTTCACAATTACGCAGTTATTTAGTCGAAGCCGCATGGATTGCCATTAGAAAAGATACGGAAATGCAAGCATATTACCGAAAACATCAAGGTGAAAACGTAAAAAGTGTGATTATCAAAGTAGCTCATAAAATGGCTCGTAGAATATTATCTGTCATAAAAACCGAAACCGTATATCAGATAAATCGAAACATACTATTAGAAAAAAAAACATAACCATCTTAACAAGCTCAATCATACAAGAGAAATAGACTACAAAACAGCGGTGGTGACTCGCCTAGGCGAGGTCACAACGCCAAGCAGGTGGCTATTTTATTTATTCTTACAATCATACCGATGCTGGTGGCCACGCCAAGGCGTGGACCACATATAGGAGCCGGAGCTTTAAGATTATAAAAAGATATATTATGAAGTAAAAGAGTAATTATTTCGTGGCATTATTGAAAAAGTTAGAACAACTTTTTCATGTCCTAAGCCTTCGGCGGACAAAAAGTTGTTTCCAACTTTTTCAACAAGCCGTTGGAACGGAATTTTATACTCGAAAAATAACCAACATATAAACCCTCTCAAAAGTTGTTAATAACTTTATGATGCTTTACATAGGAACCGCTGTTG
>JAYURX010000300.1:0-1543 GCA_043755965.1 Flavobacterium sp.
CATTATGGCACCTGAAGAAGATTACCAAAATGACCATATCTTAACTTCAAAAACGGCAAAATTGTTAGCCGATAGTGGTGTAAAAGTAAACATGGGTGCGCACGGACAACTGCAGGGACTGGGAGCGCAATGGGAATTATGGAGCATAGCACAAGGCGGCATGAGTAACATTGAAGCGCTAAAAACGGCAACTATTAACTCCGCAAATTACATAGGTGCCGGCAAAGATATAGGTTCGCTGGAAGTAGGCAAATTGGCCGATATTTTAGTTTTAGAAAAAAATCCATTGGAAAACATACAAAACTCAAACACAATTCTTTACACAATTGCCAATGGAAGAATGTATGAGACCGAAACAATGAACGAAGTAGGTAACGAACCTAAAAAACGAAACAATTTCTATTGGGAGAATTCAAAATACAATGCGGCTTTTCCTTGGCACGAAGAAAGTAATAGCTTTATGCATCAACACTGTTGCGGTGCTATTCATGAAAAAAATTAAAAAAAATCCCTTGTTTCTGCAAGGGATTTTTTTTATTCATTTATTGTATTGTTAAAAAATGGCTGCCATATCGTTCCGCTGCCTGTTTAAATTATGAAATCGCTGGCAAATTCCTAAACTGTAATTGGCTATATTTGCTTAACTAAATCGATATCGCACAATGGAAGAATGCATCTCCGTCTTTGATATGCTCAAAATTGGTGTCGGGCCTTCAAGTTCGCACACACTTGGTCCCTGGCGCGCAGCCGAACGCTTTTTATCCGAATTGCAAACCGAAAACTTATTCGATAAAATAACCCGTGTCAGAGTTGATTTATATGGTTCGCTTTCCTTAACGGGAAAAGGGCACGCTACCGATTTGGCAATTATGCTTGGATTAAGCGGACAAGACCCAGAGTATATTCCTGTGCAGGATATTGATGGAATCATAAAAAGCATTGAAGATAAAAACGAAATCAATCTCGGAAACAAAATCAATATTCCTTTCTATTTTCTACAGGATATTGTTTTCAATAAAAACTTCCTCCCATTTCATGCTAATGGTTTAACTTTTACTGCTTCTCTGAATGATGATACTGAATATAATTCAACCTTCTACTCTATTGGTGGTGGATTTGTCGTAAAAGAAGAGCGGGTAAATGCCAAGAAGAAAATGGAAATCAAATGTGCTTTCCCATTTCCGATTCAAAATGCCGAAGAATTGCTTCAATATACAATTACACAAAAAAAATCGATTTCTGAAATTGTGTACGAAAATGAAAAGTCAATGCGGCCCGAAGGAGAAATTCACCACGAATTAATGCGGATTTGGAGCACGATGTTGGAATGCATGTATATTGGCTGTCATTCGGAAGGGATTTTGCCGGGCGGATTAAATGTCAGAAGACGCGCCTTTGATATGCATCAAGGATTGATTGGCTTAGCCAATTATGCAACTCCACAGGAATGGCTGGAATCTATCCGGAAGACCGAAGTTAAGTTTCGTCAGATACTTAAATGGGTTTCTTGTTTTGCCCTAGCCGTTAACGAAGTAAATGCTGC
>JAYURX010000301.1:0-3625 GCA_043755965.1 Flavobacterium sp.
CTTTAGATGGAGGTTCAACTCCTGAGAAAGTTTCTGTTTTCGGTAATGCATTGCGTCATGTTATTATTGGTGCCGAATTGTTTCCGGACAAAGGGTTTAACTTGAGGGTAGGCTATAATTTTAGGAGAGCCGAAGAATTGC
This sequence comes from Flavobacterium sp., assembly GCA_043755965.1. Lineage (GTDB taxonomy): Bacteria > Bacteroidota > Bacteroidia > Flavobacteriales > Flavobacteriaceae > Flavobacterium. The sequence continues at coordinate 142 of JAYURX010000301.1, forward strand.
GTATCTTGGAGCAACGAAATTTCTCTGGAATTTCTGTAGGTTTCGGATTAAAAATAAATAATTTAAAATTCAATTATTCCTATTCACGATATACATTAGCAGCCAATACAAGTCTTTTTGGCTTGACCATTGACTTTGCAAATGATTGATAATTACATATGAAACCGAAGGTTCACGAACACCAAAAAATAATTTTAAAATTGTGAGTAAAAAAATTACCATTGCCATCGACGGATATTCTTCCACAGGAAAAAGCACTTTAGCCAAACAATTAGCCAAACATCTAGGCTACGTCTACGTTGATACCGGTGCCATGTATCGTGCGGTGACTTTTTTTGCTATGCAAAATGGTTATATTACTGCTGATTTCTTTGACAAACAAACCTTAATTAATAGTTTGCCTTCCATTAAATTGCATTTTGAATTCAATTCTGAATTGGGTTTTGCCGAAATGTATCTGAATGATGTCAATGTAGAAAAGGAAATTAGAACACTTGAAGTTTCAAATTTTGTGAGTTTAGTGGCAGAGGTTTCTCAGGTTCGTGCTAAATTGGTCGAACAACAACAGGAAATGGGAAAAGGAAAAGGCATCGTCATGGATGGCCGTGATATTGGAACCGTAGTTTTTCCAAAAGCCGAACTTAAAGTTTTCATGACCGCAAGTTCAGAAACACGAGCTCAAAGACGTTTTGAGGAATTACAGGAAAAGGGACAAAATGTATCGTTTGAAGAAGTCTTAAAAAACGTTGAAGGCCGCGATTATATTGATACGCATCGTGATGATTCACCACTAAGAAAAGACGATGACGCTATTGAAATCGACAATTCCTACCTTACCCGGGAAGAACAATTTAACGCCGTTTTGGAAATGGTGGACGATGTCACGAAAACGTAATCGTCCTTAAAACTGTCATTTCGACGAAGGAGAAATCTCATCAAACTATTCAAATGCATCAATATGTGATTTAGCTACGCTGAACCTAAAAGGTTTCTCCTTCGTCGAAATGACAAAAAAATCTACAATCATTTGCGATTTTGGATATTAATAGTAGATTTACGTTCTATTTAACTAAATCAAAACTATTTTATGAGCATAAAATTCAGATTGATAATAATGAGTTTTCTCCAATTTTTTGTTTGGGGTGCATGGCTAACAACCTTGGCAAGTTATGGCTTTGGTTTTAAACAGTGGTCTGGACAGGAATTCGGAATAGTTTTTTCTACGTTAGGAATTGCGTCAATTATAATGCCTCCAATTTCTGGAATTATTGCGGATAAATATTTTAATCTAGAGCGTTTGTATGGATTGCATCATATATTTTATGCCATCGTGCTTCTATTCTTACCATCAATAGATAATCCTTCATCTTTTTTTTGGGTGTTACTTTTAGGTATGCTTTTTTATATGCCTACTATATCATTATCAAATTCGCTTTCATACGCCCTATTAAAAAAGTTTGATTATGATGTAGTTAAAGTTTTTCCTCCTATTAGAGTTTGGGGAACAATAGGTTTTATTGCTGCAATGTGGTGTACTAATTTATTTAGTAGTGCCGAACCTCCATTTGCTTTTGGTTTAACGATTGGTGATATGATTTCTTCTCTAACAGGTTTTCCAATACAATGTAATCAGTTTTTCTTTGCGTCATTTTTCGCAATTATTTTAGGAATTTTTTCATTCTTCATGCCTAAAATTGAACCATCCCGTCTTACTGCAGGTAAAAAATCAGTTTCCGAAATATTTGGTTTAGATGCATTTAAATTGTTCAAGAACTCTAAAATGGCAATTTTCTTTATTTTTTCTATTTTTTTGGGAGCATCACTTCAGTTAACAAATATGTATGGAGAAACTTTTATAACTGATTTCGGTAAATTTCCAGAATATGCAGATACTTTTGTAGTTAAATCTGCTAATATAGTATTGTCCATTTCTCAAATTTCTGAGACTCTATTTATTTTGACAATCCCATTTTTCCTGAGTAGATTTGGTATAAAGAAGGTGATGCTATTCAGTATGATAGCTTGGGTTTTACGATTTGCTTTTTTCTCATTTGGAGATCCTATCGAGAGTTTATGGATGATCTTGCTTTCTAATGTTGTATACGGATTGGCATTTGATTTTTTCAATATTTCCGGCTCCTTATTTGTTGAAACTACTACAGATTCAAAAATCAGGTCTTCTGCACAAGGATTATTTATGATGATGACTAATGGTGTTGGCGCAATAATCGGTAGTCTTGGAAGTGGTTATTTGATAGATACTTTTTTTACAAAATCTGGAATAAAGGACTGGCATTCAATATGGCTGGTTTTTGCCATTTATTCATTTGTTATTGCGATTGCTTTTGCAGTTTTATTCAAACACAAACACGACCCGAATGCCGTGGCGAAAGTGAGTCATTAAAAGAAAAAGCCTAAGCAATTAGGCTCTTTTTTTAGTCGAATTCCATTGGATGCTCCGGATCAACGAATTCATTTTCGTTTTTGGAAATCACAATCGCTGCGACTCCATTTCCGATGAAGTTGGTAATCGCCCTGGCTTCGCTCATAAATTTATCGACGCCTAAAAGAAATGCCAAACCTTCTAATGGAATTTTATGAATGGCGGTTAGGGTAGAAGCCAAAACAATAAATCCACTTCCGGTAACTCCGGCCGCGCCTTTTGAGGTAATCATTAAGAGTCCGATAATGGATAGAATTTCGCCAAAAGAAAGGGGAACATTATACAATTGCGCCAGAAAAATAACCGCCATTGAAAGATAAATGGATGTTCCGTCCAGGTTGAAGGAATAGCCGGTTGGAACCACCAATCCAACTACCGATTTGCTACAGCCCATGCGTTCCAGTTTGTTCATTAAGTTTGGTAAAGCTGGCTCAGATGAAGAAGTTCCCAATACAATCAGTAATTCGGCTTTCAGGTATTTGATAAAATCCAGTATGTTTATTTTGTAATAACGAAGAATGCCTCCAAGAACTACAAATATGAAAATGGCCATCGTGATATAAACCGTAATCATCAGTTTCCCAAGTGGAATAAGTGTTTCAAATCCAAATTTCCCAACGGTATATGCCATGGCACCAAAGGCACCAAGTGGAGCCAAATACATGACAAATTTCAAAGCCCTGAAAACTACTTTAGACCATTTGTATAAAACCACTATTATAGCTTCTCTTTTCTTGTGATAGTTTAACAGAATTCCGAAGATGATCGCGACAACCAGAACTTGTAGCGTAAAGTTGCTGAGAAAAAAATCGAGCCAGCTGAATTCCGTTGCGACAACGGTATATTGACTCGCATCCTGAATATCCAAACCTGATTTATCAATTTTTCCGGGTTGGATAATATAAGCAGCCACGATGCCGATGGCAAGCGCTAAAGTCGTTACGATTTCAAAATAAATGAGTGATTTAATTCCGATTCGGCCCACCTTTTTCAAATCGCCCATGCCTGCAATACCTAAAACAATCGTCAGGAATATAATTG
>JAYURX010000302.1:0-1542 GCA_043755965.1 Flavobacterium sp.
TTCAGAAATCCGTTAGCCGGACCGTATGTTCTCGGGTTAAGTTCAGGTTCGAGTTTGGGCGTTGCTTTTGTTATTCTTGGTGCCGGGTTTTTACCTGCAGTTTTTTCACAATTCCTGCTTTCTTCTTATGGAATTATATTCGCTTCCTGTATTGGAAGTTCGCTGGTTTTGGTAATGATTTTAATCGTATCCCAACGCCTGCGCGACACGATGTCGATTCTGATTGTGGGTTTGATGTTTAGCAGCTTTACAAGCGCAATAGTCAGCGTGTTTACCTATTTCAGTTCGGCAGAGCAATTGCAGAAATATACGTTTTGGTCCATGGGAAGCATTGGCAATTTATCTTGGCAGAACATTACAATTTTAGCTATCTGTACTTTAGTCGGATTGCTGTTCAGCCTTGTTTCCTTAAAATCTTTGGACGCTTTATTACTTGGAGAAAACTATGCTAAAAGCATGGGATTAAACATCAAAAAAGCGCGTTATATTATCATATTCGCTACCAGTATTTTGGCGGGAAGCATCACGGCTTTTGCCGGACCGATTGCTTTTATTGGATTGGCGGTTCCGCATTTGGGAAAACTGTTATTTCAGACGAGTAATCATAAAGTTTTGTTTTTTGCAACCCTGCTTATTGGTTCGATTATAATGTTATTTTGTGATACCATTTCACAGATGCCTGGGTTTGATTTTACCTTACCAATTAATGCCATTACGTCTATTATTGGCGCGCCCATTGTGATTTGGTTAATTATCAGGAAAAAAAGTATTCAGTAATGAGTTCGAAGAAAATCATACTTTCCACTTCAAATTTATCCATTGGATACCAATCCAAAAAGGGAAATCATACTATTGCCGAAAACCTCAACCTGACTTTTGAAGAAGGAAAATTAATTTCTTTGGTTGGTGGAAATGGCATTGGAAAATCGACTTTATTACGAACGCTGACCGGAATTCAAAAACCGTTATCAGGAACCGTTACACTGAACGAAAAAGATATCCATCACTACGCGCCTTTAGCATTGGCACAAAATTTAAGTTTGGTATTGACCGAAAAACTGCCTTCAAGCAATTTAACTGTTTTTGAATTGATAGCGTTGGGTAGACAACCGTATACCAATTGGCTTGGAAAACTGTCCGATGAAGATTTGGAAAAAATAAATGAAGCAATTGCGCTCACACACATTGCGCATTTGCTTGACAAAAAACATCACGAAATTAGCGATGGACAATTACAGATTGTTTTAATTGCGCGGGCTTTGGCACAAGACACACCGCTGATAATTTTGGATGAACCTACAACGCACCTTGATTTGTTTCATAAAATTTCAGTTTTTAAACTGTTGAAAAAGTTATCGCAACAAACCCATAAATGTATCTTATTTTCCACTCACGATATTGATTTGGCGATTCAACTTTCGGATCAAATGATTGTCATGACAGAAAGTTCAGTCGAACAAGATGATCCCTGCAGTTTAATTTCGAAAGGTACTTTCGATACAATATTTAAGGATGAAAGTCTTTTTTTCGACAAGGAAAAAG
>JAYURX010000303.1:0-8629 GCA_043755965.1 Flavobacterium sp.
AATGGTATAATCTGCCGGTAATTGTGTTGGCCCTAATATTGCCACAGCCAAATCCGGATTGGTCAAATCAAATACAGATATTCCATCGGCATTGTCATCGCAGGCTCTGTAAGATGCCAAAGGGTGTACTATAGTAGGTAAAGGATTCACCGTTAGTGGTTGTTCTACCAGAACATAACAATTGTTACCCTGGTAGTCTATTCTATTGTTCTCTACTCTTATCCAAACGTTGCCTCCTACTAAGGCAGCAGTGGCAGGGATTAATTCACTTACGTTGGCTATCGCATTAGCTTGGGTAGCAAAATAATGGAAAGTCAAATTAAGATCACCATTTCCTACATACCCTTCATTAACCGTTAAATCAAATACCTCCAGCATATCTCCCGGATTGTTATCATCACATTTCGGTGCCAATGGTGTAGGATTGGTATTTGGTGTTGGAATTGACAACACCCTGATATCTAAAGTCGTAATACTTTGACATCCTGCCGGTGTAGTTACTACCACTCCAAGTGTCTGTACCGGTGGATTCTGGATTAAATAAGCTGTTGGTGAAGTGATAACATTGGTATCGTTTTGTGCATCGCTCAGGCTTGGGTAATACGTAACCACGAAACCGGATCCCTGATTTATTTCATTATTCTTTATGGTTAAATCAAATACATACAATTGATCATTGGGAACGGCATCGGCATCACAAACATTCAACGGTGTTGGTGTAGTCAGTAATAAGGGTGTGTTAATCTCCAACAGGAATGAGCCAATATTATAACAAAGGGTCATATTATGCTCTACCCTAACCCATATCGTGTCTCCATCAGTGCCTGTATAGTTGTTAGCCGGAATAATTGGTGCTGTTCCGTCTTGTGCTAATAGCAGTGAGGTATAATAGGTAACCGTATAGTTTGCCGCAGCTAAAGTTTGCTGTGCTAAAACATCCGCTGTGCGTTGGGTTAAATCTACCTCTGTAATTGCATCTTGTGGATTGCTGTCCTGATCACAAACTGTTATAGGACCCAAATCTATCGGTGCGATTGGACTTGGATCTGCGTTTAGCTCTATCGGAAGGATGCTGAAGCAGCCTGTAACATTATCTTCGGCTCTTACATACAATATCTGTACAAAAGGATTTATTGTGCAATAAGGTAGTGTTGGGTCGATATCAGTGGCGGTATTTCCTGATTCTGCATCGGTTAAGGTTTCATAGAAGCTCAGGATATAATTGGCCGAGCCTGGAGCACCGCCTAACATACCTGGTATTAAACTCGATAAATCAAAACCACAGCTAACCCCATCCTGATTATCATCACAAATAGTATATGGCTCCGTTGGAGGAATGAGTGTTGGCAATGGCTCAACCCTGATATCAATCGTAGAGATGACATAACAGCCTGTGTCCTGGTTTGTAATACGGATTCCTAGCGTCTGAACGTAAATTATGACGTTAGTATATTGTAAATTGGTAATCTGGTTACTGTCACTCTGTGCGTCCGATAGACTAGGATAAAAAGCAACATTCATACCCGGTTGCCCTAATAATATTGGGGTTACCTGTGAGGCTAAATCAAATGTTTCGAAACCTACTAAACCTGTCGTATCACAAAGCGAATACTGTGGATAATTTGGCTGGGTAGCATTCGGTAATGGGTTTACAATTAATTGCAAAGTGACAATGTCAAAACAGCCCGTAGCTGTAATCTCTACACGAACATAAATTGTTTCTGTATTAATGGTGCCATTGATGTAGCTTGTCGTATTGGTAATATTACCTGTACCCGATTCTGCAGCAGCTTGGCTCGTGTAAAATGTTACCGCGTGTGTTAATGGATTCAAGGAACCTAATATCTGAGGGATAGCTGTCGTTAAATCAAAGGTCTCAAAGCCTGTTGCTCCTGTAGTATCACACAACTCATAATCATCAGGTTCTGTAGCAACGGGGCTTGGGTGAATAATTAACTGCAACGGAACAACTCGATAACAAGTAGATGTGTTTGAAGACACTCTTATGTAAACTGTTTGTAAAAAGGGATTAAGGTTATCATAATTTGCCGGAGTTGGGATAGACGTTCCTCCAACATCAGCATCCACTTGTGTTTCATGGAAGGTAACAGTATAACCGGGATTTCCACCAGTAATGCTATTTATAGTTTGTGTTAAGTCAAACGTTACAAATCCATCATTGTTTGGATCACAACTTTCTAATGGCAGCGGATTATTTACAACAAAATTAGCATTAATAGTTACAACAACTGGTTCTATATCAAAGCAAGTTCCAACAGTACTTTTGATATAATAAGTACCACCTGTTGCAACAGCATTTGGATTAGCTAAAACTGTTGTTGCTGCAGCATTTGTCCAATAACTCAATATACCTCCGCCTGTGCTTCCTGCTGTAACTGCTGATAATGTTAAATCAACTGTGTCTGGCGAACATACTGTTGCTGGATTTGTAATAATTAAATTAGGATTGTTAATCGTAACAGTGACAGGTTCAATATCTGAACAGCTTCCAAGTGTGCTTTTAATATAATACGTTCCACTAGTTCCGACAGCAGTTGGATTAGCCAGCGCCGTTGTTGCCGTTGCATTGGTCCAATAACTTAATGTTCCTCCACCTGTGCTTCCCGCAGTGACTGCCGGTAAAGTAATATCAACTGAGTTTGGTGAACAAGCGGCAGCCGGATTTGTTATACTTAAAACTGGAGTTGGATTAATGGTTACTACCACGGGTTCAATATCTGCACATGTTCCAACCGTACTTTTAATATAATAAGTTCCATTTGTGGCAATTGCAGTTGGATTAGCTAGTGCAACTGTGGCAGCGGCATTGGTCCAATAACTTAGCGTTCCGCCTCCAGTGCTTCCAGCCGTGACAGCCGGCAATGTTATATCAACTGTGTTTGGTGAACAAACGCCTGCTGGGTTGGAAATGTTTAAAACTGGAGTTGTAATAATAGTAACCGTTACCGGTTCGATATCAGAACAACTTCCCAGTGTACTTTTAATATAATAGGTTCCACTAGTTCCAACTGCGGTCGGATTAGCCAATGTCGTTGTAGCAGCGGCATTGGTCCAATAACTTAAAGTTCCCCCACCTGTACTTCCTGCGGTAACCGCTGGTAGTGTTAGGTCTACTGTATTAGGCGAACATACTCCTGCCGGATTTGTAACTGTTAAAACAGGAGTTGTACTTATGGTAACGGTAACAGGTTTAATGTCAAAACAACTACCAACTGTGCTTTTTATATAGTATGTTCCGCTTGCAGCAACTGCATTTGGATTCGCCAGTGCTGTTGTAGCAGCGGCATTAGTCCAGTAACTTAATGTTCCTCCTCCCGTACTTCCTGCTGTAACTGCGGGTAGAGTTATGTTAATAGTATTCGGCGAACATACTGCTGCCGGGTTGGTTATAATTAAAACCGGAGTTGGGTTAATGGTTACTACTACAGGTCTAATATCTGAACAACTTCCTAATGTGCTTTTGATATAATAGGTTCCACTTGTTGCAACAGCAGTTGGATTAGCCAATGCCACTGTAGCAGCTGCATTACTCCAATAACTTAATGTTCCTGCTCCTAAGCTTCCCGCAGTGACTGCCGGTAAAGTAATGTCAACTGTGTTAGGAGAACAAACAGCAGCCGGATTAGTTATGATCAAAACTGGTGTCGGATTTACTATTACTGTTACCGGTTCAATATCTGAACAAGTTCCCACTGTGCTTTTAATATAATACGTTCCACTTGAAGCAATTGCTGTTGGGTTTGCAAGTGCGGTTGTCGCTGCTGCATTAATCCAATAACTTAATGTTCCTCCTCCGGAACTTCCAGCTGTGACTGCTGCTAATGTTATGTCAATTGTATTTGGCGCACAAACAGCCGCTGGATTTGTGATAGTCAGTGACGGTGTCGGGTTTATTATTACTGTTACCGGTTCAATGTCTGAACAACTTCCTAGTGCACTTTTAATATAATACGTTCCACTATTTGCAATGGCTGTTGGATTAGCTAATGCTATTGTTGCTACCGCATTAGTCCAGTAACTTAACGTACCGCCTCCTGTGCTTCCAGCTGTGACTGCCGGTAATGTTATATCAACTGTATTTGGTGAACAAGCTGCAGCAGGATTTGTGATATTTAATACAGGAGTAGTAGTACAGGTTGCATAACAAGTTCTGGTTAAACTTGGCGCACAAACCCCATTCCATGTTATTGTTATAGTTACTGCCTGACCCTGGGTTACGCCGGTTACTATATAACTTGAAGGCGAAAATGGTATAACACCTGTAACGGGTGGACCTCCGGCAATGGTATAGGTATAAGTAAAACTATTTTGACCTATACTATTAAAATCAAATCCGACTTGGGTTGCGTTTGTGGTTGGTGCATCACAAAATAATATTGGCGCTGCTGTTGGTGGGGTATTTCCAATGGTAACTGCTAAATCAGCCCTCGGACTTTCACATCCACCAATTGTTTGACTCACATAATAGTGGATTACAGAGCCTACGGCTCCAGTAGTTACTGGTGTTGGCGCTGTTCCAGAAGCTACACCTCCTGTTGCATTAGTTCCGTACCAATTTAAAGTTCCACCAGTGGCCGGTGTTGCAGTTAAAGGAACTGCTGTAGCATTTTGGCAATAACTTATTGGACTAACCGTTGGAGGGGCAACAGCCGCTATCGGGTTTACTGTTAATGCAATTGGAGTTGAAGTACAGCCTGAAACAAGGTCTCTAATGGTTACATTATAAACTGTATTAGGTGCTAAGTTAGTAAAAGTCGGGCTAACCTGATAAGTTGGGCTTACGACACTATATTGATAATTAGCATTCTGATAATTATAAGTTCCAACATTTGAATAATCTTCTACTGCAGCACTAATCCAATCGGTTGCTGTCCAATCAGCGGGATTCCATGTCATAGAAGGATGTGGTGCCAGTATATTTCTGGAATAGCTATATCCTACTGCGCCTGCAGGTGTAAATACAGTTCCATCGGTTATTCCCCATAAATCAAATTCAACATCACCAATAGTAGCTAAACGTATATTATCATTATTATTAACGCCAGGGCAGCCTGCAAATGTTAAATCGGGCACAACTCCACCAAGGTTAGTTGGGCTTCCAACCGCTATAACCACAACGTCGTTATTTACTAAATTTCCGGATAAAGCAAAGTCGCATGTCGCGGTAACTGTTGCGCTTCCATTATTGTATATTTTAATTTTATAGTTTGATAAATTCACTGTCGCCCCAGTTCCATTGTAAATTTCTATATAGGTCAACGAACCTGAATTTGCATCTGTTACCTGAGAAATAAATAGATTTGATGGAATAGGCAATACCGTATTTACCGGAGTTGTAAACACTATCGTTCCCGTAGGATTAGCACACGTAGGCTGCTGAGTCACACTAACCGCGGGAACCGGACATGTGGTAGCAGCGAAACAAATTTGTGTGGTTGAACTATAACATCCACTTCCGACAGGCAATACCGTAATTCTAACCTGATCACCTGGGTTTAATGAATTTACTGTGAGATTTAATGAAGGTAAAGTAGGTAACGAATTAACCGCACCTGCGTTAATTTGATAAGAAACATTATACCCTGTGGCTCCTGAAACAGGAACCCAATTGAATGTAATTGAACTGGTTGTAGTGGTTCCACATGTGACATTAGGTGCCAAACAAGCTACTAATGAAAAATCATCTAAAGCAAAATCATTACCGACAGCGCTCGTTTGACTATCGGTAATCCAAATTTGTGCATTATTGGTGGTTGCCGTCCATGTATAAGTAACCTGTGTCCAGGCAGATGGGTTACCTGTTGGAGCGGTTGCCGACCCTGACGTTAAAACCGGCGCTGTTGTGGTACCATTTGTGTTTACTACAATATTAGCTGAATTGGCAACGGTATTTGTCCCTGAAATGGAGCGAATCCAATAAGAAAAAGTATAAGTTCGTCCGCTAACAACTCCAATGGTGGAACCACTTAACAATTCCCAAACTTTATCTCCGGAATTAGCTGAACCATCAACGACCATCATGTTTCCTGCACCTGTTGTATGGTCACCGGCATTTGCGAAATTGGCAATGTTCATCGTAAATGGATTCGCCAAAATATTGTATTCCCTTTGCGCGCTTGTGCCAGCAATAGCCGGAAGTAAATAATTCGTTTGAAATCCGGTGCCTGCACCACCACTTTCAAAACCTCCATTAACGAGGAGATTTTGGGCAAATCCCTGGAAGGAAATTAATGTGGTTATCAGCAATAACGATTTATATATTAAAGTAGTTGTCTTCATTCAAAAAATATCTTTTAAGTAGGTGTCTAATATTTTGTAACTATTTGTTTAAAAAACAAAAATCAAAGATATTGATTTTAACGGCACTACAACATATTTTTTAAAAAAAAGCCATAAAAAAGCCGCTATTCACGAGGCTGATTTTTTTTACTTGTTGCTTTTTCTTCGCTGTCTTTCAGCCTTTAACAAGTTCAATTCCCTACTTGTCTGACCTGCAACCGAGGTATTCTCTTCCGCTCTTCTGATCAGGTAAGGCATCACATCGCGAACGGGTCCAAAAGGTAAATACTTGGCAACATTATAGCCATATTCTGCTAAATTGTAACTAATATTGTCACTCATTCCGTACAATTGTCCAAACCAAATTCGGTCATCGTTTTTAGAAATTCCTTTGGTCAGCATCATCTCTATCAATTTATAAGAACTTGATTCATTGTGTGTTCCGGCAAAAATAGACATGCTGTCTAAATTATCCATCATATAAGCCATCGTTGTATCATAGTTACTATCTGTGGCTTCTTTGCTCTCGCAAATTGGTGTCCGGTAACCCATTTCTTCTGCGCGTTTATTTTCCTTTTCCATATAGGCACCACGAACAATTTTCATCCCGATGAAAAAACCTTCTACCCTGGCTTGTTCATGCAATTTCTTTAAATAATCCAATCTATCCCAACGGTATAACTGAAGTGTATTAAAAACTATCGCTTTCTTCTTGTTATACTTTCTCATCATTTCGGTAACCAAATCATCCGCAGCATCCTGCATCCAGCTTTCTTCGCCGTCAATTAAAAGTGCAACATCTTTTTCATAAGCCGTTTTACAAATCAACTCAAAACGAGCTACAACTCTATCCCATTCCTTCTTTTCTTCATTCAAAAGTGGTTGCTTTTCACCTATTTTAGTATATAAATCAAATCGTCCTAAACCTGTTGGTTTGAAAACCGCAAAAGGAATAGCTTCTCTTTCTTTCGCAAATTCGACCGTTTTCAATGTCATTTCTAAGGCCGCATCAAACTGTCCTTCGGCTTCTTTTCCCTCAACGGAATAATCCAAAACTGAAGAAACACCTTTAACAAACATTTTATCAACCACCGACAGACAATCTTCTTCCGTAGTTCCACCACAAAAATGGTCAAAAACTGTAGCCCTAATTAAACTTTCAACCGGCAAGTGTGCCTTCAAGGCAAAGTTAGTAACTGCAGTTCCAATGCGGACTAACGGCTCATTATCAATCATTTTGAATAAAAAGTAAGCGCGCTCTAATTCAGTATCAGTCTTAAGTGCAAAGGCAACCTGAGTGTTGGTGAAAATATTTTCCATAATTTGATTTATCAGGGCAAATATAAAAAGAGTTTTAAGAATTATTATATTTTAGAAAACTAGTTTGAAGTAGCAATTTTTTTTATCATTCCATTAAAAATAAAAAAGTGAAATGGCATCATACTATACCAATATAATCTGCCAAAAATTCCTCGAGGTCTAAACGTAGCAATTTGATGTAAAACATTATTTTCATCGATACAAAACTCTAACCAGGCTTCTCCGGGAACTCTCATTTCGGCAAAAAGAAGTAAGCGCTTGTTTTCTTTGTCGGCCAATAAAACCCGCCAAAAATCTAAAGAATCTCCATTATATAAATCGGCTGGATTTGTTCTTCCTCTTCGCAAACCAACACCTCCAAACAATTTATCAAAAGAACCCCGCAATTGCCACATCCAATCGCCATAATACCAGCCTTTATCGCCACCTATCGACCAAATGTTGCGCAAAACTTGTTCGGGATTACTAATTTTTATAGATTTACTATCTTTTAAACACCCAAAATTTGGGACTTGAATATAATGGGACAAACTCTTTTTGAAACGGCTACTCACCAAGCTGTCTTTCCAACTTGAAATGACTAAATTTTGTTCTATTTTCTCGAAAGCCAATTTAATGGCATCTATATAAGAGATTGGTTTTATATTAAGCATTTTTTGAAGTCGGTTGTCTTTACAAATTACTTCTACCTTCATACTGTCTACCAAATTTATAGCCAATTTATAGGATGTAGAAGTTACAAAATATAACCAATAGGACGACAATTTTGGCGTCATAACAGGAACGGTTAGTATTGCTAATTTGATATTTCTGGTTTTAGCATACAACTGCATCATTTGTTTGTACGTTATCACATTTGGGCCACCAATATCAAACGATTGATTATAACAATCAGCTCTGTTTTGCACACCCATTAAATACTGAATTACATCGCGAATGGCAATGGGTTGCGTTTTGGTCAGCACCCATTTTGGAGTAATCATTAGGGGCAATTTTTCACATAAATCAC
>JAYURX010000304.1:0-1538 GCA_043755965.1 Flavobacterium sp.
TCCCAGAAAATATAATACAATAAACCGTCAGCCGCTAAGAAAGTTCCCGCCATAGCAAACGACATGAATAGGACTAATGCATAGAAATTTTTACTGTTGTTAAATGAATTCCCAAAGGACGAAAAGATAATCAATGGTGTCAAGGCTGTTGTCAATAAAACCATTGCCATGGAAAGTCCGTCGGCTTTAAAGGCTAAAGCAACTTTTGGAATGTCAATCCAGCTTGCCATAAAACTGATATTTCCTCCGTTACAATAGTTAGAAAGCAAACTTAGCGATAAGCCAAGTGCTCCCAAACTAAAGACAAGCGCCACTTTGGAAGCTAATTTGTCTCCGGAAAAATAGGTGGCAATAGCACCAACAAGAAGTAAAATTAATATAGTAGTTACATCCATTATGTAAAAATTATTTTGCTATAAATAAATAAGTTATGATACCAAGAACACCAATCACAAAGGCGAATAAATACAATCCGATACTACCTGTTTGTAATTTTTTGCCTTGTGTCCCAATACCATTGGTAACCGTTCCAAAACCGAAAACGACTTTTCCTAAAGCAGGCTCTAACGTAGTTCTAAAAAAATTAGCCAGACTGTTCAAAGGCCTTACAATTAAAAACGTATAAAATTCGTCAACATAATATTTGTTGTAAATCGTTTTGCTGAAACCGGTGATTTGTGAATCTTCTTTTGGAACAAAAGCTTGTTTGATATATTTTGAATAAGCCCAAAGAATACCAAAAACAGCTCCCGCGAGCGCAATTCCCATCAACATATATTCCTGAGAGCCCAAATGATGTTCTTCGTTTTTTGTGGCTAAAATTGGTTCAAGGAAATGGTTTAACCAATTGCTTCCCGGTAAGTTAATCGCACCACCAATCAAGGCTAAAGCCGCCAATATTACCAATGGAATAGTAATCAAACTCGGGCTTTCATGTAGATGATGTTTTTGTTCTTCTGTTCCCCTGAAGTCTTTGAAGAAAGTCAGATACATCAATCGGAACATATAGAATGCGGTCATGATAGAAGCGACAGAAGCCACGACCCATAATACTTTGTTATGCTCAAAAGCAACCATCAAAATTTCGTCTTTTGACCAGAAGCCTGCGAATGGAAAAATTCCGGCAATCGCTAAAGTAGAAATCATCATGGTCCAAAATGTGATAGGCATTGCTTTGCGCAAGCCACCCATTTTTCGCATGTCCTGTTCACCGTGTAATCCGTGAATTACCGAACCTGAACCCAGGAACAAACAAGCTTTGAAGAAAGCGTGTGTGATTACGTGGAATACGGCAACATTGTATGCTCCCATTCCTAATGCTAAGAACATTAATCCCAATTGAGAAACAGTAGAGTAGGCCAATACTTTCTTGATATCATTTTGCAATAAACCAATGGAAGCGGCAACTAAAGCTGTTGCAGCACCTACAATGGCTATAATAAATTTTATATCAGGAGCGTGATCGAAAAGGAAGTTCATTCGGGTAACCATAAAAATACCCGCCGTTACCATCGTTGCCGCGTGGATTAAAGCCGAAA
>JAYURX010000305.1:0-1538 GCA_043755965.1 Flavobacterium sp.
TTTTTATTTGATTAAAACCAGCAAAGTGTTTTGCAAAATCAACAAGATAAATTTAAAAATATCAATCCACGATATTGATGGGTTTGCGATTTTGGAAGACGAAATTGGATTTCATTGGGAAGAAAGTTATGAGCATGGTGGGAATGTTGTAAAAATGAGTAAAATGTCGAAAGACGGTGAAAGTTTTTACGGAATGGGAGACAAGCCAACCCATTTAAACCTAAAAGGAAAACGTGTTGAAAATTGGGCAACCGACCAATATGCTTTTCATAAAGATCAGGAACCGTTATACAAAGTGGTGCCTTTCTATATTGGATTGCATCATAACAAAGCATACGGCGTTTTCTTTGATAATACGTTCAGGACGTTTTTTGATTTTTGTCACGAGAAACGTAATGTCACAAGTTTTTGGGCTGAAGGCGGCGAAATGAATTACTATTTTGTGTATGGCCCAAAAATGAGCGAGGTCGTAACAACGTATACGCATTTGACCGGAAAACCGGAATTGCCGCCAATGTGGACTTTGGGTTATCACCAATGTAAATGGAGTTATTACCCAGAGAGCAAAGTAAAAGAAGTTACCGCTAAATTTAGAGAACTTAAAATTCCTTGCGATGCTATTTATTTAGACATCGATTATATGGAAGGTTTTCGTTGCTTCACCTGGAGTAAAGAATATTTTCCCGATCCAAAGAGAATGGTTGCCGAATTAGCGAAAGATGGTTTCAAAACCGTTGTTATCATTGATCCGGGAATAAAAATCGATAAGGATTATTGGGTGTATCAGGAAGCATTGAAAAATGATTATTTCTGTAAACGCGCTGATGGACCATTTATGAAAGGAAAAGTCTGGCCAGGCGAATGCAATTTCCCTGATTATACCAATCCGGAAGTTCGCGAATGGTGGGCAGGATTATTTAAGGAATTGATTTCAGAAATTGGAGTGAAAGGCGTTTGGAATGATATGAACGAACCGGCCGTAATGGATGTTCCGGGAAAAACGTTCCCATCAGACGTGCGTCATGATTATGATGGGAATCCGTGCAGTCACCGAAAAGCGCATAATATTTACGGAACACAAATGGCAAGAGCAACTTATGAAGGTGTGAAGCGATTTGCGTATCCAAAAAGACCCTTTATCATCACGCGTTCGGCTTATTCAGGTGCGCAGCGTTATACTTCTTCCTGGACTGGCGATAACGTCGCAAGTTGGGAACATTTATGGATTGCCAATATCCAAATGCAAAGAATGTCAATGTCGGGAATGGGATTCACCGGTTCTGATATTGGTGGGTTTGCGGAACAGCCTTCGGGCGAATTATACGCCAGATGGATACAGTTGGGCGTTTTTCATCCATTCTGCAGAACGCATTCTTCGGGCGATCACGGTGAACAGGAACCTTGGTCATTTGGCGAAGAAATAATTGATATCACTCGAAAGTTTGTCGAATTGCGTTACCAATTGCTACCTTATTTATACACCATGTTTTGGCAATATGTAAACGAAGGAACACCAATGTTAAAACCGTTGGTTTATT
>JAYURX010000306.1:0-8609 GCA_043755965.1 Flavobacterium sp.
CTCTGTCTATATAACGAAACCCTGAATCTGTACTCATATTATTTTAAATCATTTGGAAAAATAACTTTCTTGGTAACACCTTTTTCAATGTCATTCCAGGAGTTATTGTCAAATATAATATTTACAAATCCGGAAGTAGAAACATTGTCGATAAAGATGTTCCCAAATTTATTGACAAAATTTGTAATTGCCTCATTGTGTCCAAAAAGAATTAGGTTATCATAATCATTTGGACATAATTTGATAATTTTTTCCAGCTTTTTTTCGTCAAAAGTGTATAACTCTTCTTTAAACATAATGCTTTCTATCGGAAATGAAATATTTTGGGCGAAAATGATAGCGGTTTCCGAAGCTCTTTTCGCAATACTGCTCCAGACCACAAATGATTTTGGAATTTGGTTACTAATATGAGAAGAAACTAAATGCGCATCCTGAATACCTTTACTTGTCAAAGGCCTGTCAACATCACGAAGTGGTGCACTCCAACTTGATTTTGCGTGTCTGACTAGTATTAGCTGTTTCATGATGAAAATTTCCAAAATTATTGATACCATAAATTTAAGTTTTTATATCATATAAAAGGTATTTTATCAAAAGACTTTAAAAATCTATTCTAGTATTAAAATAATCCTGATATAAGATTTATTTAAGCGCAAATCTGCGATTATTATACTCATGTGATTTTAATTAAGTAGACATATAAAAAAAAGTTAAAATTAAAATATGTTATAAACAAACTTATTAAAATTTTATTCTTGTAGTATTTTTCTATTTAAAAATGTAAAAAAATGCATTTTATCTATAAAATAAAGCACTTTGTCGATGTTTTTTTTGGTGGTTTGATTTAAACTATCTACTTTCGAACTGTAAAACATAAATAAATACAAAAAAATAACCCTAAAATACCCGAATCAACCATGTCAAAAATCAAAAATAACCCCAAAAAAACCTTAATCAAGAACTAGAACTGCTAGAAAATAATGCATTTCGTCGATTATTTATGCTGTTCATAGATAAAATGGTTTTTAAAAATGCGCTGAAACTAATTTGGTGTATATAGAATAACCCCAATTATCTATCAACCTCGTAAACACCTACAAAAGTACTCCCTGTACAAAATGCTGTTTTTCAAATCTATTCTGCTAAACCTAACTGTATGAAATCAAATTTTACACTTTCGAAGAATTTATGCGCTTTCTTGTTCCTAAATATACTTTGTATATCGATGTCTTTCGCGCAGACTGTTCCCCCACCAACCACATCTTGCACCTCAAACGATCTTCAGGTCCTTGCTGCGACACTAAGCGGTGGAGATTTATGCAATTCATGTACAACAGCAACTTCTATCACGAGAACTTTGACACTTTCTATTAAAAACAATACTGGTTCGGTAAGAACCTCCTTTGCGTTTTGGGGAATGTTAGAAATTTATAGTGGTACAACTGGTCTTTTAATATCTTCAACTGTGAGAACTGGTTGTGGTGGTCCGGTAGCTCCAAGTATAATAACATCATTAAATTTTGGTAATGTTACCTACAATTGTGGAGACATTGTCAAAATATCAAATATTTGGGAAGCCTGGACAACTGCCAGTGGAGGTGAGGTTTGCCCGTTAGACCCAAACAATATTTCTCCGAAGTGTGGAAAAATCCCTTCCATAACAGTAAATGCAGGAGTGAATGGTGAATTAGCATTGACAAGTTCAATATGTGGTTCAGCCACGGGAGCTATTGATTTAACTCCTTCTGGAGGAACTGCTCCTTATACCTACTTATGGACAGCTTCTGCTGGTGGCGTCATCCCCACTGGACAATCTACTAATCAAGATTTAACAGGATTAGTTCCTGGAACTTATTCCGTTAGAATTACGGATGCAATTGGATGTATTGCAAATAAATCAAGAACGATAACAGCTACTACACCTCCTGTAGCAACCTTTACAACAATAAGTAATATTACTGCTGCCTGCGGTGCGCCAACAACAAGTACACTCAACTACACTAACAGTGCATCTGGTTTTTGTTTAATTAGTGGTTCCGCAACTTCAACATTAAGTACACAAACACCAGCTGGGTCATGTGGTGGAACCATAACTGAATCATGGACTTATACCGATGCTTATGGAAGAACAATAACACAATCAAGAACGATAACAGTAAGTCCGGCAGCATTGCCAACTATGACTGCACCTGCTAATACAACTGTCGCTTGTGGTTCAATACCGGCATCCAGTACAATCCCATTTACTAATGGTTTAAGCGGAGGATGTTTGATTAATGGTACTTCAAATCCATCTACGTTCACCACTACGCCTGTCGCTTGTGGTGGAACAGTAACTGAAACGTGGACTGCAACGGATAGTTGTGGCAGAGATTTGGCTCCGGTTTCAAGAACTATAACGGTAAGTCCTGCTGCTTTGCCAACAATGACAGCACCTGCTAATATAACTGTAGCTTGTGGAGGCTTACCTACTGCAAGCACTATTGCTTTTACCAATAGTTTAAATAGTGGATGTTTAATCAGTGGGACTTCAAATCCATCTACGTTCTCAGCAACGCCTGGAGCTTGTGGAGGAACAGTGACTGAAACGTGGACAGCAACGGATAGTTGTGGTAGAGCTTTGGCTTCGGTTTCAAGAACTATTACTGTTAGTCCAGCTGTCTTGCCAACAATGACGGCTCTTGCAGATATAACTGTAACTTGTGGTGGATTGCCATCGGCCAGTACGCTTCTATTTACTAATGGATTAAGTGGTGGTTGTTTAGTTAGTGGAACTTCAAATCTATCAACATTCACAACAACTGTTCCCGGAAATTGTAATGGAAAAGTAACCCAAACCTGGACTGCAACAGACAGTTGCGGAAGAGCTTTGGCTTCAGTTTCAAGAATAATAACTATCGACGATACTACGGCTCCAACATTTGATGCATTACCTGCTCCAAGTACGGTAAGCTATAGTACCACTCCATCATTCCAGCAAGCCGTTGCAACTGACACTTGCAGTTCAGTAACATTGACTTCTAATGATGTGGCCACTCCAACAAATTGTGATGGTACCTATTCAATAACAAGAACATGGACAGCGAAAGACATATGTGATAATACAAGTACTGCATCTCAAACAATTAATGTTAGTGCAGCAGTTTTTGTAGCCAATAATGATTCCGGAAGTTCAATTAATGGTTTCGTAGGAGGAACTTCATTCACTAATGTTTTAGTAAATGATACTTTGGACGGAAACCCAATAACCGGTCCTCAGGTAACTACCTCATTCGTGTCTTCAACTCATGCCGGCATAACTTTATCCGGTACTAATGTTGTTGTCGCTCCTGGTACTCCTGCCGGAAATTATACTTTAACTTATCAAATCTGTGTAGCAGCTGCAACATGTAGTTGCGCTACTGCAACAGTAACAGTTCCTGTAACTGCCACTTTAATTGATGCGATAAATGATACTGCGGCTCCTGTCAACGGTTATGTTGGCGGAACAGCTTTCACTAATGTACTGGCTAATGATACCCTTAACGGTGCTCCGGTTATTCCTTCACAGGTGAACACAACTTTTGTGTCTTCAACTCATGCCGGTGTAACTTTATCAGGTACCAATGTACTTGTTGCTCCAGGAACGCCTGCCGGTTCGTATACTTTAACATACCAAATCTGTGAAGTACTTAATCCTAGTAATTGTGATCAGGCTGTTGTTTCCATAACGGTTAATGCTGCTGCTATTGTCGCTAATGACGATACTGCTGCTCCTGTCAACGGTTATGTGGGCGGAACGGCTTTCACTAATGTACTGATTAATGATACCCTTAATGGTGCTCCAGTGATTCCGGCTCAGGTAAGCACAACTTTTGTGTCTGCAACTAATGCAGGGATTACTCTTTCTGGTACTAACGTACTTGTTGCTCCTGGAACGCCTGCCGGTCCTTACTCTTTAACTTACAGTATCTGTGAAGTACTTAATCCTTTAAACTGTGACCAAGCAACGGTTTCTATTACAGTTACGGCTCCAGTAATTGATGCCGTAAATGATACTGCGGCTCCTATGAACGGATATGTGGGTGGAACAGCTTTCACTAATGTACTGGCTAATGATACCCTTAACGGTGCTCCGGTTATTCCTTCACAAGTGAACACAACTTTTGTGTCTTCCACTAATGCAGGGATTACGTTATCAGGAACCGATGTTCTTCTTGCTGCTGGAACTCCTGCCGGTTCGTATACTTTAACTTACCAAATCTGTGAAGTTTTAAATCCAAGTAATTGTGACCAAGCTATAGTTTCTATAACCGTAAACGCTGCTGCTATTGTCGCCAATGACGATACTGCGGCTCCTGTCAACGGATATGTTGGCGGAACAGCTTTCACTAATGTACTTACTAATGATACACTTAACGGAGTTGCTGTGATTGCTTCACAAGTGAATACTACTTTTGTGTCTTCAACTAATGCCGGTATAACTTTATCAGGAACCAACGTACTTGTTGCTGCCGGAACTCCTGCAGGTTCGTATTCACTTACATACCAAATCTGTGAAGTATTAAATCCATTAAATTGTGATCAGGCCATTGTTTCTATTACAGTTACTGCGGCTGCAATTGATGCGATGAATGATACTGCTGCGCCTATCAACGGATATGTTGGTGGAACGGCTTTCACTAATATTTTGGCTAATGATACCCTTAATGGTGCGCCAGTGATTCCGGCTCAAGTAATCACAACTTTTGTGTCTGCAACTAATGCAGGGATAACTCTTTCTGGTAATAACGTACTTGTTGCTCCTGGAACACCTGCTGGTTCGTATTCTTTAACTTATCAAATCTGTGAAGTATTAAATCCAAGCAATTGTGATCATGCTACTGTTTCTATATCGGTAACCGCTGCAGTAATTGATGCGGTGAATGATACTGCTGTTCCTATCAACGGATATGTTGGGGGAACTGCTTTCACTAATGTTCTGGCTAATGATACACTTAATGGTGCTGCAGTTATTCCTGCTCAGGTGAACACAACTTTTGTGTCTTCAACTCATGCCGGTGTAACACTATCAGGTACAAATGTACTTGTTGCTCCCGGAACGCCTGCCGGTTCGTATTCACTTACATACCAAATCTGTGAAGTTTTAAATCCAAGTAATTGTGATCAGGCTATAGTTTCTATAACCGTAAACGCTGCTTTAATTGATGCTTTAAACGATACCGCTGCTCCTATAAATGGATATGTGGGTGGAACAGTTTTCACTAATGTACTGGCTAACGATACACTTAATGGTGCTCCGGTTACTCCTGCTCAGGTGAACACAACTTTTGTGTCTTCCACTAATGCCGGTATAACGCTTTCAGGTACTGATGTACTTGTTGCTCCCGGAACGCCTGCCGGTTCCTATTCGCTTACATACCAAATCTGTGAAGTTTTAAATCCAAGTAATTGTGATCAGGCTATTGTTTCCATAACTGTAAATGCTGCTGCTGTTGTCGCTAATGACGATACCGCTGCTCCTATTAATGGATATGTGGGTGGAACGGCTTTCACTAATGTACTGGCTAATGATACCCTTAATGGTGCGCCAGTGATTCCGGCTCAAGTAATCACAACTTTTGTGTCTGCAACTAATGCAGGGATTACTCTTTCTGGTACTAACGTACTTGTTGCTCCCGGAACGCCTGCCGGTTCGTATTCTTTAACATACCAAATCTGTGAAGTTTTAAATCCAAGTAATTGTGACCAGGCTATTGTTTCTATAACCGTAAACGCTGCTTTAATTGATGCTGTAAACGATACCGCTGCTCCTATCAACGGATATGTGGGTGGAACAGCTTTCACTAATGTACTGGCTAATGATACCTTAAACGGTGCTCCGGTTATTCCTTCTCAAGTGAACACAACTTTTGTGTCTTCAACTCATGCCGGTGTAACTCTATC
Organism: Flavobacterium sp.; assembly: GCA_043755965.1. Classification (GTDB taxonomy): domain Bacteria; phylum Bacteroidota; class Bacteroidia; order Flavobacteriales; family Flavobacteriaceae; genus Flavobacterium. The sequence goes on from JAYURX010000306.1 coordinate 5,926, forward strand.
AGGTACAAATGTACTTGTTGCCCCTGGAACGCCTGCCGGTTCTTATTCTTTAACATACCAAATCTGTGAAGTTTTAAATCCTTCTAACTGTGACCAGGCTATTGTTTCCATAACCGTAAACGTTGCTGCTATTGTCGCTAATGACGATACCGCTGCTCCTATAAATGGATATGTGGGTGGTACGGCTTTCACTAATGTACTGGCTAACGATACACTTAACGGTGCTCCAGTTATTACTGCTCAGGTGAACACAACTTTTGTGTCTTCAACTCATGCCGGTGTGACTTTATCAGGTACAAATGTACTTGTTGCTCCCGGAACGCCTGCCGGTTCGTATTCGCTTACATACCAAATCTGTGAAGTTTTAAATCCAAGTAATTGTGATCAGGCTATAGTTTCTATAACTGTAAACGCTGCTGCTATTGTAGCTAATGACGATACCGCTGCTCCTATAAATGGATATGTGGGTGGAACGGCTTTCACGAATGTACTTGCTAACGATACGCTTAACGGCGCTCCTGTAGTGCCTTCTCAGGTGAACACAACTTTTGTGTCTTCAACTAATGCGGGGATTACTTTATCAGGAACCAACGTACTTGTTGCTACCGGAACTCCTGCCGGTTCCTATTCTTTAACATACCAAATCTGTGAAGTTTTAAATCCAAGTAATTGTGACCAGGCTATAGTTTTCATAACCGTAAACGCTGCTGCTATTGTAGCTAATGACGATACCGCTGCTCCTATCAACGGTTATGTGGGTGGAACAGCTTTCACTAATGTACTGGCTAACGATACACTTAACGGTGCTCCGGTTATTCCTTCACAGGTGAATACAACTTTTGTATCTTCTACTAATGCGGGAATTACTTTATCAGGAACCAATGTGCTTGTTGCTCCGGGAACACCTGCCGGTTCGTATTCACTTACATACCAAATCTGCGAAGTCCTGAATCCAAGTAATTGTGATCAGGCTGTCGTTTCGATAACCGTAAATGCTGCTGCTATTGTCGCTGTGAATGATAATTATAGTGTTGATTGTGCTAACATTGGAACAATTGGTAATGTTCTTTCAAATGATTCATTAAACAATAGCAATGTTAGTATTTCGCAAGTTAATTTATTAATTGTAAATGGATCTTATCCAAATTTAAGTATTGATGCAAATGGAAATGTTTCTTTAACAAGTATTGGACATTGTGGTGATTATACTTTCACTTATCAAATATGTGAAAAATTAAATCCAACCAATTGTGATACTGCAACAGCTACTATTACAATTATAGATAACACAGCTCCTACTTTTACTGTGCCAGGCAATATAACATTGAATACTGATGCCAATTGTAATGTAGACATCACTCCTTCAGCAATCGGAAACCCAACTAACATCAATGACAACTGTGATTCAAACCCATCTGTGTCTTTTGTTGATAGCGAATGTTTTGGCAACTTCAATGAGGGCAGTATTAATGCTGGTAATGGAAATTACTTTTATTTTGATATTACAGGTTTCAATAATGCCACAGCGGCCAATATTCAAAAAGTTGCCTTAGCATTTGAAACAAATCAAGGCAAAGGAAGAGCTGAATTTACACTTGTTTCCCCTAATGGACAAGCGGTAATTTTAGTTGGGCCTTATTGTACGGGTGGAAATTGCGATGATTCTAATTCAAGCTCACAAGAATTATACTTACCAGAATTCTATCCTACTGGTTCAGGATATACACAATGGAATAATAATAATTTTGTAACAACTGGTGTAGCGCAAAACTTTACTCCAAATGGTGGATTATCTTCTCCTAATACTATAACTGGTGTAAGTTCTTATGTTCCTGGTTTTGAAAACTTAACCGGACCAATGAATGGAACTTGGTTTATATATTCAAGAAAACAATCTAATGTAAATGGAAGTATTAACTTCAAAAGTGTATGCTTAACTCCTGGTGGTTCATGTCCAAATAATAGAGTTATTACCAGAACATGGACAGTAACAGATGCTTGTGGAAATAGCACCAACGGAACACAAACCGTAACAATTCAGGATATTACTGCTCCTAGCTGGTCTACGGCAGCTGGTTCTTTAGATGCCATTGTTGAATGTAGCGACGCTGCGGCTTTGACTGCTGCTCAGGCACTTGCACCAGTAGCAACAGATAACTGTTCCGGAACTATAACTTATATTAAAATACCTGGTTCATTTGTGCCATCTCAAGGTTGTGCAAATGCGGGTACTTATACCAATACCTGGACAGCAAAAGATGTATGTAATAATATATCAACTTTGTTCACTCAGGTTATAACGGTTCAGGATACAGCAGCTCCAATTTGGCAAACTGCTAATGGTACTTTAAATGTAACTGTTGAATGTGCTGATATAGCTGCTTTGGCTTCGGCTCAAGGATTGTTCCCTGTAGCATCTGATTTGTGTGATGCTGATGTAACAAACTTAATCAAGACAGAAGGTGATTTTATATCTGCAATAGGTTGTACTAATACTGGAACGTATACCAATGAATGGACCGTTATGGATGATTGTGGTAATAGTTCTGTAGTATTCACCCAGACGATTACTGTTTTAGACACAACAGCGCCAACTATGGATACCGCTGCGGCTAATGCAACGGTTGAATGTGATGGTCAGGGAAATACTGCTGCGCTACAAGCTTGGTTAAGTTCAAATGGTG
>JAYURX010000307.1:0-3606 GCA_043755965.1 Flavobacterium sp.
ATTTATAAAAAAAGATTACTCAAAACCTTCAGAAACTATTTTTGAAGGTTTTTTTAATAAAAAAATAAAATGGGAGTACTACGATTAGAATTGCCAACCGACCCAAGATGGGTAAACATTGTGGAGAAAAACATAGAAGAAATCCTGACCGATCACGCCTGGTGCGAACAAAAAGCTGCCACCAATGCTATTACCATTATTACCAATAACTCGGAACACGAAGATTTGGTTACCGATTTATTGGCTTTGGCCAAAGAAGAGCTGGATCATTTTGAACAAGTTCATGATATTATTAAAAAACGTGGACTCAAACTAGGGCGAGAACGCAAAGATGATTATGTAAACGAGTTGGCGCAATACATGAAACGAAGCAACAACGGAAGCCGGGTTTCCGGATTGGTTGAACGCTTGCTTTTTTCGGCTATGATTGAAGCCCGAAGCTGTGAGCGTTTTAAAGTACTTTCAGAAAATATACAAGACGAAGAATTGTCAAAATTCTACAGGGAATTAATGGAAAGTGAAGCCGGACATTATACTACCTTTATTACCTATGCCCGAAAATATGGCAAAGGCATTGATGTTGAAAAACGCTGGCGCGAATGGATTGCTTTTGAAGCTCAGGTTATTGCTAATTACGGAAATAAGGAAACCATTCACGGTTAATATTTGTTGCTAAATTCTTTTTGGAAAAAGGCATCAATTTCTGCATCTAAAATTCTATATTTGGAATAACAGAATTTTAAACTAATGAGAATTGAAACCGACATAAAATTGGGATTTAAAGACGTAATGATTCGTCCAAAACGTTCGACCTTAAACAGTAGGGCACAGGTGAGTTTGGAACGGGAATTTAAGTTTCTGCACAGCACTGTTACTTGGACAGGAGTTCCAATTATGGCTGCCAATATGGATACTGTTGGAACTTTCGAAATGGCATTGGCTTTAGCCAAAGAAAAACTCTTTACTGCCATTCACAAACATTATACGGTTCAACAATGGAATGATTTTATCAAATCTGCTCCAGGCGACATTTCCAATTATATTGCGGTTAGCACCGGAACAGGAAAGAACGATTTCAAAAAGATTGCCGAAATATTCGAGCACAATCCGCAGCTAAAGTTTATTTGTATTGATGTTGCCAATGGGTATTCTGAGCACTTTGTTGATTTCTTGCGACAAGCGCGAAAACAATATCCGGACAAAGTAATTATTGCAGGAAATGTAGTTACCGGTGAAATGGTAGAAGAATTGCTTTTGGAAGGTGCCGATATCGTGAAAGTGGGAATTGGCCCAGGCTCTGTTTGTACAACTCGAGTAAAAACTGGTGTTGGTTACCCGCAGCTTTCCGCTATTATTGAATGTGCCGATGCTGCTCACGGACTTGGAGGACATATTATCAGCGATGGTGGTTGTGCCACTCCGGGTGATGTTGCCAAAGCATTTGGTGCCGGTTCCGATTTTGTAATGCTTGGCGGAATGTTAGCCGGTCATACCGAAAGTGGTGGAAAAATGTTGGAAATTGATGGTGAAAAGTTCAAACAATTTTATGGAATGAGTTCAGAAACGGCGATGAAAAAACATGTTGGCGGTGTTGCCGAATATCGTGCCAGTGAAGGGAAGACCGTCCAGGTGCCATTCAAAGGTGATGTGCTAGGAACGTTACAGGATATTTTAGGTGGAATTAGAAGTACGTGTACTTATGTTGGTGCCTCTAAACTCAAAGAACTGACCAAGCGAACTACCTTTATAAGAGTTATAGAACAGGAAAACAGAGTGTTTACGAAGTAATTATTTTATAACCTGTAGAGTTTTATTATTCGGTTATTATATCTTTAAATTTTTCTATGAATAGTTCTGAAGGAAATTTGTATTCAGGAAACCTATGACTAATTGGACTTAATTGCTCAGATATATTTTTATTAACTATTTTTTCAACTTCCATATAATTTTTCCCTTTTGCTTTTTTGTGTGTTGTCATTTTCGATAGATGTTTATCTATTAAATCCTTTAAGTTTGAATCTTTTTTTTCTAAATACGAAAGCCAATATATTAACGTGTCAATATCAATTACAGTTAAGCCTTTTATGTAATCAGGATTATATTTATCTTTTAATTTTTCTTTGAGTTTTGATAAATACCATTTATTAAAAATATAATTAATACCAGGGATTTCATAGATCCTGTCACTCACAACGAGAATTGGATATATTGTTAAATTGTTTTTAGAGTTTACATAATCATCAAATTTAAAATCATTTTGTACAATCGAATTAATAGATGTTATGAGTTGTCCAATTCCGATTGGCTTTCCATTGTATTCAAGAAATTTTTGTTTCAATGCATTTAATATTGTTTCAATATCCCCTGAACTTTTAATTGCTTTGGCTATTAAAACATCCTTATTCTCAAATATAAAAACTCTATTTTGTTGTCGAACATAGTAATCAGGTTCATTTTCTATAGTAGTTTTCATTACTTTTTTTACTAAATATTTCTTTGAAAAAATTTTGTCAAGTATTGTTTTCATTAAATATTCTTCTGAAAATTTTGTATTAAAAAAATCAAAGAATTTTCTGTCTGTAGCTGGTAAATTGTGTTTTTTATTAAAGCTGTCTTTTAATACAAAGCGAACACTTTTATAGAATTTGTCGACCACGAAAAAGTAATCAATAATTGAAAATATTTCTTCATTAATTTTATAAATTGGATGGTTTCTTAAAGCTGTGAAATCATCATCTTTAATTATTTCATTTGATACCAAAGAATTTAAAAAATGTTGTGATTTTTTATTTGGCACGTTGAATTTGTAACCATTATTCAAAGTTTTAATTTTAAGTAGTTCGAAAAAAAGAGTCTTTACTTCTTTAACTAATTCATCTGAATTTTCTAACATGAAGTAAGTATATAAACTTTCTTCCAAATATTTATATTCTTCTTTTGATTTTAAAAACGAAATCAATAATTCAAATCGAGTTAATGTAGAAAAAACTAGTTTTCCTAGTTCAACGTCACTATCCTCAAATATACCTATGTCTGATGTTGAGAATGACATCGTGATTATCATTTCTGCCATTTTTTCAATGTTATCATTTTCTGAAATAGAATAATTTTCTTTAGAATTAATTCCTTTATTAATTACTAAAAAAGATTTCAATAAACTTGTTTCTTCTAGGTCAACATCCAAAAAATTAACGCTGGAATTATCAATCAATTGAGTTCTGTTTTCTAAAATTATTTCAGCTAATTTTAGACTTGCTTCCCTTGTCACAACACAAGGTTTGGAATTGATGTTATTGTTTTTGCAATAGAAATTTACACGATTTATTATTTCGTTTCTAATTCCAATATTAGAATGAATATTGTCATAATTTGGTTGAGGATAAGTATTTGAAAAGCCTATAATGTTTAAAAGTGTCTCAGCAGATATTGATTTCAAGTATTGCAAGACATCCTTTTTTTCTTCCTCAGGGAAAACATTTTCAAATTCTAATCTTAAAACAGCTGAAATCATTATTAATAATTACTTTATAACCAGATCATACTTTTCCAAAAGTCCTTTTAAACCTTCAGTTGAGAAAACAGCTTTCTTTAGTTTGTTTTTTTCGG
>JAYURX010000308.1:0-1530 GCA_043755965.1 Flavobacterium sp.
TGTTTCATGCTTTCCGGACTCATAAATTGTCCTTTTTTTAGATTTACAGTTTTTCCGGTATTGGCAGCAGCTACCACCAAATCGGTTTGACGAACCAGAAACGCAGGGATCTGTAGCACATCAACATATTGTGCTGCCATGTCCGCATCTTCATTAGTATGAATGTCTGTAACCGTCGGAATATGAAAAGTTTCAGAAACCTTACGAAGTATTTTTAACGCTTTTTCATCACCAATCCCTGAAAAACTATCAATTCTTGAGCGATTCGCTTTTTTAAACGAACCCTTGAAAACATAGGGTATTTGCAGTTTGTCTGTAACTGTAACTAGTTTTTCGGCTATCCTCATAGCCATTTCTTCGCCTTCGATAGCACATGGACCGGCAAGTACGAAGAAATTTCCACTATCAGTATTTTTGATTTGTGGAACAACATTTAGGTTCATAAAAATTTGATTTTTCGAACGGCTAATATAACATTTTTTTTTATATTTCTTATCTGTAAATATGTTACTTATTTTTTAATGGAAAAGCCGATTGGAACAAGCAAATGTCCTTTCTCATAAATGTTTAGGTATAATTTTGTTGGCTCAGTTTGTCCTTCCCATCTCAATTCGTACACATCAAGAAAACCGGCACCGATTTCGGTTCTTTTTGTTGGAAACGGACAGCAACTTTCGATTTTGGAAAATGTAATTTTTTCCCCTTTTGGTCCGGCCAGCGCATTTAAGAAACGCTCGGCATTTAGGTTTTCATCTTTAGTGTTTTTGTAAAAAACATTGATGGGATAATCAGCATCATAACCATACTTTTTGTCTTTGCTGTATTCTGATAAAACAAAGGTGTTGTTTGCTGATAGGGTTGGAATGGGTGCATTGTCATCTACATTTTTCAAAGTAGATTTTGTACTAACGCAGGATGAGGTTATTATTGCGATTAGAATTGCGGCTAAAAACGGTTTGATTCTCATGATAAAAAATTTTCTTTTTTCTTTTACAATTATCATGCAAAAAAAAGTAAACCAAAAATAGGGAATTATAGCAATAGTTTATCCAGCTAGTTCAAATGAATTTCTATTTTTGTAAAAAATATATTGTATGGAATTTTTAACTCACACTTGGCATTGGTCGGTTGCAGGTTTTCTCATCGCCGTAGTAATGCTGCTTCTTAATTATTTTGGAAAAGTATTTGGAATGTCATCCAATCTTCGCTCGTTATGCGCCATGACCGGTGTTGGAAAAAAAGTTGCTTTTTTTGATTGGGATTGGAAATCACAACGCTGGAATTTAGCCGTTGTTGTTGGTGCCATGATTGGCGGTTATGTGGCAGTTCATTTTTTGAGTGATGCTTCGAATGTTGACCTAAACCCAAAAGCCATCGAACAATTAGCCGCAATGGGAATTGATGCGCCAAACGGTAAATTATTGCCTGATGCACTATTTGGAGACCAAATTTTTCACTCGCCAAAAATGATCATCATCTTACTCGTTGGCGGATTATTAATCGGTTTTGGTTCCCGATATGCCGGAGGTT
>JAYURX010000309.1:0-3593 GCA_043755965.1 Flavobacterium sp.
AATATCGATTTGTTAGGATTTGTTGCAGTTCCTGAATTATTTTGGAAAGAAATTTCAGTTTTAGTAGTTCCAATATCTGAAGGTGGTGGATCTAATATAAAAATAGCAGAAGCTTTTATACAGGGTATAACTGTTATTGCTCATCCTTTTGCTGCTAGAGGGTATAACGATTTTATAGAATCGGGACATTTGATTTTACCAAAAGATGATAGAAATTGGATTGAAATTATGAATTCAACTTTTATTTCTACTCCAGAACAAAAACAAATTTTACATAATAAGGCAAAAGAACTTTATGATTTTGATTTTTGGAATGAAACTTTACTTACTATAATATCTTAAAACCAACTATTACTTTATGCCTTATTTTAGTATCATAATTCCATCATTTAATAGAGCTCATATCATTGATGATGCCATTCAGTCCGTTTTACAACAAAGTTTTCAGGATTTTGAATTGATAATTGTTGATGATGGATCAACAGATCACACAAAAAAAAAAATAACAACTTATCTACAAGATGAAAGGATAAACTACATCTATCAAGATAATAGGGGTGTTTGTGCCGCTAGAAACCATGGTGCTGAACAAGCTTCTGGGGACTATTTAATTTTTTTAGATAGTGACGATACGGTTGAGAGAGAATGGTTAAAAGATTTTTATGATTTAACACAAGAAAATAACTATGACATCGTTTATTGTAATGTTAAAATGATTTATCCTGACGGCAATTTCAAATTAATAAATGCTGATAATCCATATGGTTTAGTAAAAAACTATGGAATTAAAGGTACCGATTTGACAGGATCGTGGATGATTAAAAAAACAATGTTCTTCAAGGTTGGTATGTATGATGAAAACATTAAGTTTGGTGAAAATAATGAATTGAGACTAAGATTTCAATATGAAAAATTAATTGTTGGAATTACTGATAAATACAACCTTATATACAATGCTTCTATTAACGGTGGAGGGAAAAATTATTATAATAAGTTAAACTCCCTTTTATATATTTTAGATAAACATAAAGAGTACTATAATCGAAATAAGAACAGTAAAAAGCTTTTTCTTCAGTCAGCAGCAGTATCAGCAGTAAGGATAGGAGAAATTAAAAAAGCAAATGAATTATTCGGAATGGCTTTGAGGGAAAACAAAGGGAATTTCACATTGTGGATTCAATTTTTAATCTCCACAAATAAGTATCTTGCTAGACTAAAATGGAAATCAGTTAATATTGAAAAGTAATTATGCAATAATGACAACATTAAAAAAGAAAATTTACCTCTCCAAAAAAAAAGTGGCAGAGTTTAGTATTGAAAACTATTACTCTTACATAAAAGACGAGGGGTTATTATTAAAATATTGGGATTTTGAAAACAATTGGGGTGACAAAGTAAACCCATATATTGTTGAAAAACTTACTACGAAAAAGGTAATTTCATCCAATTCTATTTTTAATTTTTTAAATAAACCTGAGATATTAGGGGTAGGAAGCATTATTGTTGGAGACTTGAGTAATTACGTTATATGGGGTTCCGGTATTATTTCAGAAAAAACAACATTATTAACCAAACCTAAAGAAGTATTAGCACTCAGAGGGTATAATACACTTAATAAAATTAGGGAAGTAGGTGCTGATTGTGATGTGTTTGGCGATCCTGTTTTGTTATTTCCAGAAATATTTACGGCCGAAAGAAATGAAAAAAAATACAAATACGGTATTGTTCCGCATTTTAAAGACAAGCAAAGTATAGGCATTCGAAAGATTGAAGCTTTACAAAATCCCGAGATAAAAATTATTGATATTCAATCTGGTATCGAAGAATTTGTTGAGGATGTATTGAGTTGTGAAAATATTTTATCCAGTTCATTACACGGTTTAATATTAGCTGAGGCTTACGGAATTCCAACCTGCAGGCTTGTGTTTTCCGAAAAATTAATAGGTGGCGATTTTAAATTTTATGATTACTATTCGGGTGTGGGAATTAAAACTATGGAAACCGTTTATATTCATGACGACATTTCTAATTTAAGCAACATTTTTGCCAAATGTTCTTTAAAAGATTTGAATTTTAATCAAAAAACATTGAGAAAATCTCTGATTGATTATGTTAACTACAATAAGTAAAGTGTATAGTTCATGAATACCGATAGTTATTTTGCAGCATTTATAATGACTTATAAGAGAACGGCAATTTTAGAAGATACGATTAAGATATTATTCAATCAATCGCATCCTCCGCAAAAGATTCTTATTGTGGATAACGACCCTGATTTAAGTGCCAAAGACATGGTATCAAAATTTTCTGAATTTAAAATTTTGTATCATGCAATTGGCCATAATTCGGGCCCAGCAGGAGCAGCAAAGGCAGGTTTAGAAATACTCACAAAAGAAGGATATAAATGGATTGCCTGGATGGATGATGATGACCCTCCTATTTTTAAAGATACTTTTGAAATTTTATTAAAAATAGCTGCTAATAATGTGTATTGTGGATGCGTTGGAACTGTCGGTCAGTATTTTGATAAAAAAAAAGGTATCATGGTAAGAGTTTCTGACAAGGAACTAGACGAAGCAGGTACTTTAGAAGTTGACAATATCGCTGGGGGAATGTGCAAAATTGTAAATGCGGACGTTTGTATAAAAGGAAATGTATATCCGGATGCAAGCCTATTTTACGGATTTGAAGAACTTGATTTTGATATACGATTGCAAAATGCGGGTTATACTTTATTGGTGGATAAAGAGCTTTATAAAAAACATAGAATTTATTTCAATAGGATAGATTTAAACAAGACAAGAGGTGATAAGAAAGCAGTAAAGAGATTATGGCGTGAATATTATTCCACACGAAACAGTTTAATAATTCTTTCCAAGAATAAATGTAAACAAGCTTTGTGTTTCTCTTTTTTTCGTTCTCTGTTTAAGGTCATTTTTGGCTTTCGATACGGCTTTCGATACGGAATTTTAAATGCCAAAATAATAATTAAGGCTCTGTTTCATTTTTTTTCAGGTAAGCGCGGAGCTACTGAATTTTCAATTAAATAATGTTTTTGATAGTATGATTTCTTATATATTTCAAGATGTAAATCGCTACTTAAGGCCCGGTAATATAGGTAAATTTAATGTTGTCCTGTTTCACCCACCATGCCGCTTCATGGTTACGCTTAGAGCTTGCCAGTATTTTTATAAATATAATCCTTTAGGGATTATATTTAGGATTTGGAACAAAAGATTGAAGGTAAAATACGGCTTGCAATTTTACCATACTTGTAAGATAGGCAAGGGGTTATATATGGCTCATTACGGCAATATAGTAATTAATTCTAATGTTGTAATTGGCGAAAATTGTAATATTGCCCAAGGGGTAACATTAGGAAATACAAAAAGAGGTAAAAACATAGGCAATCCTACCATAGGAAACAGAGTATGGATAGGTGCAAACTCAGTTGTTGTTGGTGGTATTACTGTCGGTAATGATGTTTTGATAGCTCCGCTAAGTCTCGTTAATTTTAATATTCCTGATAAAGCAGTCGTCGCAGGCAATCCTGCCAAGATAATTAATTACAATGGCAGTGAAGGGTATGTTAA
>JAYURX010000310.1:0-8555 GCA_043755965.1 Flavobacterium sp.
ACTGCCGATATCGGAACCTGAACGATTTGACCATTGTTTTGATTTCTGAAAGTTAGCGATTGGTTGAAAAGTATGTTTTCGTCTTTACGCTGGTCTTCCTGCATACGAACCACAATGTTGTAATCATCATCACCTTCTTTGTAAGTCGAAATCTCCTGGCCATAAACTGAACGACGCAAATTGAAACCTAATTGTCCTGTAGAAACTCCAACACTTCCGGCGTTTACACGGTCAACTTTTACTTCCAGTTCCGGACTTTCCTTATTGACATCAACACTCAATCGTTCAATTCCCGGAATGTTTTTACTGTCAATAAAGGCAATCATTTTATCAGCTTCTTTTAGCATCTCATCATAATCAGTTCCGGCCGAACCTGTCAACTGAACACTGATTGGATAACCCGCAGGCGGACCGTTAGCATCTTTTTCAACTGTAACTTTAGCTCCGGCAATGCCTTTTACTTTGCCGCGGATTTCCTCTAGGATGTCAGAAGTATTGATGCCGCGTCTGAATTGGAACTCGGAGAAATTTACCGTCACTTTTCCTTTAAAAGGCGTTTCTGAAGCCGAACCCGCATCCACATTGGGGTTTCCGGCACCAACTCCAACCTGGGAAACGATGCTTTCTGCCAGATAATTTTCTTTGGTTGCAGGATCAATATATTTTTTCATGATGTCGATTACCTGATTTTCAACGAACAACGTTGCTTTGTTTGTTTTCTCAATATCAGTTCCCTGGGGATATTCAACATAGGCTATTACCTGATTCGGAATATTATCAGGGAAGAACAATACTTTTCTTGGAAAAATTCCCAACAATATGAAGGAGAAAAACAACATTCCAATAATACCAACTAAAGCCCACCATGCTCTTTGTTTAGTCAGCACTTTAGACAAAAAGCTTTGGTATTTTTTCTCCATTCTTGGAAAAAAGCTATGTTGGAAATCCTGTGTCCATTGGTACACTCTGATTTTGTATAACCACATAAAGCCTAAGGCAATTATTGACAAATGACATACAACTTTTTCAAAAGTTACACTAATAAACACTATCGTTACCCCAAATTTTCCATCAAAAACATTTGCCAATAACCCGAAGAAAACAGCTAAAACAGTAAAAATAATCGTGAATTTTTTAGCTGTTTTCTTCGTAACATTTTTATCTTCAATATCCATTGAACCACCAGTCATCGCGGCATTGATTACCATTGCTACAAATAGTGAAGCAGTAAGCGTAATAGAAAGCGTCATTGGAAAATAAATCATGAATTTACCCATAGTTCCCGGCCAAAGCGCGAAGGGTAAAAATGCCATCAGCGTGGTTGCTGTAGAAGAAATAACTGGCCAGGCAATTTCACCAATACCAATTTTAGACGCCTTAACCCTTGGCATTCCTTTTTTCATATTGGCAAATACGTTATCGACAACTACAATTCCGTCGTCAACAAGCATTCCCAATCCCATTACCAAACCAAATAATACCATTGTATTTAAGGTTAAGCCAAGTGCTGAAAGTATCGTAAACGCAATCAGCATCGACAGTGGAATTGCCGCTCCAACGAACAATGAGTTTCGCAATCCCATCGTAAACATCAGCACAATCATTACCAGTACAATCCCAAAAATGATGTGGTTTGATAATTCGTCTACCTGATGTTCTACACGCGAAGACTGGTCGTTTGTCAGCTTTAATTTTAAATCTTTTGGCAGATAATCGTTTTGTGCTTCCTTGATTTTTTCCTTCACCTGATCGATGGCAGAAATCATGTTTTGGTTCGAACGCTTTTTTACGTTAAGCATTACTACTTCTTCACTTTTTTCACGGGCATACGTAGTTTTTTCTTTCTCTTTGAAAGAAATTGTAGCTATATCTTTTAGGTAAACCGTACCGCCATTGTGTTTTACGACTACGTTTTCAAGTTCTTTTGGGTCTTTAATTTCACCAACAATCCGGATGTTATTTCTCGAACCCTGAGAAGTCAGGTTTCCACCCGAAAGCGTCATGTTTTCATACTTCACCGCATTTTGAATGTCGTCAAAAGAAACCTGGGCTGCCGTCATTTTGAAAATATCTACAGCAATTTCTACTTCCTTATCATCAACACCAAGAATGTCTACTTTCTTAACTTCGGGAATTTCTTCGATATCGTCCTGTAGTTTTTTACCATAGTCTTTCAGCTGTTGCGTGGTATAATTTCCCTGCATATTGATGTTCAAAATTGGAACTTCTTCTGAAATGTTTAGTTCAAAAACACTAGGTTCGACCTTGCTTCCGTTGTCTAAGTTGGGCCAATCGGTATCGGCTTTTATAACATCAACTTTGTCTTTGATTTTGCTTTTCGCTTCCTCAATAGTAATTTTATCGCCAAACTCAACGATAATCATTCCGTAATCCTGGAATGAACTCGCGGTTACTTTCTCAACACCACTGATGTTTTTGATTTCTTTTTCTAGTGGCTTTACAATAAGTTTCTCTACGTCTTCGGCAGAGTTACCCGGGAAAACCGAAGAAATATAAATTTTGTTTTCGATGATTTCCGGGAAATCTTCTCTGGGCATAGTCGTATAGGCAATCAAGCCTGTGATTGTGACTAAAAGTGTCAGGATGTAAACCGTGACACGATTGTCAACAGCCCAACTTGATATGCTGAATTCTTTACTTTGATGTGACATAATATGTGTTTATAGTTTAGGGTTTGTAGTTTGTTGTTAGGTTAACCATAAACCATAAACAACAAACCATAAACTTTTTAGAAATTAAGTTTCATTCCTTCAGAAATAGTATTCACACCTTCTGCAACTATAATATCATCAGCAGACAAACCGCTTAGAATTTCGGTTACGTTATCAGATGATTTCCCAACAGTAACAATTACTTTTTTTGCAGTTCCTGTTTTTCCGTTACTTCCTTCAACCACATAAACATATTGGTCGCCTTTTCCATCTTCCTGAATTATGTTGGTTGGAACAACAATCGCATCTTTGCTTGTGTAGTCTGTGATTTTTAGTTTCGCAACCTGATTTGGACGCAATAAGTTTTCCGGATTTGGAACACTTACTTCAATACCAAAAGTTCTGTTGTTTGGGTTGATGAAGTTTCCAACCTGACGTACTTTTCCTTTATAGGTTTTTCCTAAAGAGGTCAGGAAAACATCTACTTGATCGCCAACTTTTAATTTCCCGATATAGGTTTCAGGAACTGAAGTTGAAACATACATATTGCCAAGGTTTACAATTCGCATCAAACCTGTTGCGCTTGGTCCGACAACCTGGCCTTTTTCTGCAAAAACTTCGTCGATTGTGCCTGTAAAAGGCGCGCGGATAACTGTTTTTGACAATTGTGCCCTGATTTGTGCAACTTGTTTTTGTGCAGAGACCATTTGAGTTTGTGCCTGTAAATACTGAATTTCAGAACCAATTTTTTTGTCCCAAAGATTTTTCTGTCTTTCAAATGTGGTTTTCGCTAAGTTGTATTGATTTTCGGCACTTGCCAATTGTGAACTCATTCCGGCATCATCAACTCTTCCCAAAATCTGACCTTTTGAAACCCGGTCTCCAGCCTTAACAGTTAACGATGTCAACGTTCCGCTAAATTCCGGTTGCACCAAGATATTTTCTTTGGTATTCACATTTCCCTGAATGTCAAGATAGTGGTTGAAAATAGTGTCTTTTACAGTTAAAACAGAAACCAAAGCTTCTTCAATTTTTACATCCAATGTAGCTAAGCCAGCTTCAATTAGGGCAATTTCTGCCTGAAGCGCGGTTTTCTTTTCGGTTAGTGCTTTGACGTTTTTGGTCTTGATTAAATCGTCAATACTTTCAGTTTTTACTCCGTTGGAACAGGCAAAAAGTACTAATGACAGTGCGGATAATATAATTATTTTTCTCATTTGTGAAAGGTTAGTTTTTGTTTAATATTTTTTCTAATGCCGCTTTGGTATTAATAATATTTACCATCGACTGCAGGTAGTTTTGTTGTGCGGTATACAACTGTCTTTGGGCTTCGCTGAAGTCAAAACTTGATGATATTCCTTCGGTAAATTTGATTTGTTGTTTTCTTTCGATACGCTCAGCCAAGCTTAGATTACTTTTGTTTGTTGCATATTCTTCAACGCTGAATTCGTAGTCGCTTTTTGCTTTTTCATATTGTAGTTTTAACTGTTGCTCGGTTTGAGTAAGTTGCGTTTTTGCCTGATCTAGGGCTATTTTTGCCTGTTGGGTTTTTGCTTGTCGTCCAAAACTGCTAAAAATTGGCACGCTTAAACTGACACCAAGATTTGAGAATTTGTTCCATTTTTGGTCTTTATCGGCAAATGAAAAATCATTAGAGAATGAATTGTAACCAAAATTAAGCGCGGCACCAAGAGAAGGTAACGCTTTGCTTTTTTGTAACTTCAATTCTAACGAACGTTGCTGGGTAAAATTTGTAGCTATTTGATAATTGATGTTGTTGGCTACCATAAACTCGTCCTGACTAAACGCCAAATCCAAATTGGACGCAGAAAGTGTATCTAATTTATCTGTTAGCATCAAATCGTCATTTACATCTAATCCCAAAGTGAATTTGAGCATTTTCATAGCAACGTCCTGCAATCTTTTAGTGTTGCTCAAATTACTGTTGATGGATGCTAGGGTTATTTGTAACTGTTCTACATTTTCTTCTTCAATCAAACCGTTCTTAAAAGTTTCTTGTGTATCGCCTAAAGTTTTTGACAGCGTTGCTTTGTTTTTCTCGAGAATGGCGGCACTTTCCTCGGCCAACAAAACATTGCCATAAGCATTAATTACCATTTCCTTGATTTCAATATTGGTTTTTTGCTTAGCATTTTCAAAGTATTTTAAATACGTTTTTGAGGCTTGAAGCGCCACAATATAGGAACCGTCAAAAATTAATTGGCTCAGCGTCAGGCTGGAATTCATGGATTGTTTTGTGCCAAAGGCTACCAAAGTTATATCGTCAGGACTACCGCTAGGATTAAAGGCATTTCCTGATATTCCTTGAAGTGTAAAATCAAAATTATTCAGATAGCCGGCGCTACCACTTACTTGAGGCAAAC
The DNA here is from genome assembly GCA_043755965.1 of Flavobacterium sp. GTDB lineage: Bacteria > Bacteroidota > Bacteroidia > Flavobacteriales > Flavobacteriaceae > Flavobacterium. The sequence goes on from JAYURX010000310.1 coordinate 5,057, forward strand.
CCGCAGCTGTTGTTTCCCATCTTTTTTGTTTGGCCGAAGCGATATCTCTATTAGCATTGATTGCCGAATAATTATGCTCAAGGGCATGATTAATGGCTTGTTGCAGGCTAAAAGAATAACTTTCCTTTTTGTCCTGCGCTTGTAAAAGACTCACAAGCATTAGAAAGATTAGTATAAATTTGTTTTTCATAGATTGATGATTAAGTATTGAGATTATGTAACTGTTTTTGTAATTCTAAAATTCCTTTAGGAGTTGCAATGGCGCGAGTGTGATACTCAAGCGCTTTGGCTTCAAGTTCGTAGGCATCCTTTTCCATCATGGTGTTTTCGTTGATAGAAAAAATAAGTGTGTAATAAAATTTTACGGCAGCTTCAACATCAGTTTCCTTACGGTATAAACCTTCAACAATTCCTTTTTCGATATTCTGACGAAACATCTGGCTGCAATCTTCGATTTCATTGCAAATCATTTTGTCATAAATCTCAGGATAATGTTTTTTGAGTTGGTAAGCAGGAGAATGGTCGAAAGACTGAAACATTTGTTTGAACATTTCGCGCATTTGAAAATTTTCGGCAATTGCATTGTGATTTTGCGAGATCACTTCTTCCATTAACGTATGGATTTTTTGGTGTATGACTTCGGTTCCTTCTTCAATTAACGTTTCCTTAGTACTGAAATATTTGTAAATTGTTTTTTTGGAAATACACATCTCACACGCAATATCATCCATAGTAACACTCTTAAAACCCAGTTTTAAGAACATGTCGGTTGCTTTTTTGATGATTTTATCTTTCATGATATGATTTAAATTATGGCGCAAAAGTAATATGGGAACTCTTAACACTAAAATAGTTTCCATAGTATTAACGTAAATTTAACATTGGCTAAAAAATCACACTTTTGTAATGCGGTGAGAATAACCTAAATTAGCCGAAAATATATTTCATGTACGCGATATCCCATTATCAGGACATAGTCACAGCACATTTTAGTTCGTTAGTTTTAAAAAAAGAGCCTGCGACTTTGTATGAACCTATTCGGTATATTCTTTCGCTTGGCGGAAAAAGACTGCGTCCGGTTTTGACGTTAATGAGCGCCGAAGTTTTTGATGTTGATTGCCAAAAAGCATTGCCAGCGGCAACAGCAGTTGAGGTTTTTCATAATTTCTCGCTGATTCATGACGATATTATGGATGATGCGCCATTGCGAAGAGGAAATGAAACAGTGCATGAAAAATGGAACATCAACACCGGAATTCTTTCAGGCGACGCCATGCTGATTTTGGCTTATCAGTATTTTGAAGAATACGAACCGACTATTTTCAGGGAATTGGCTAAGTTATTCAGTAAAACAGCCTTGGAAGTTTGTGAAGGCCAACAATATGATGTCGATTTTGAAACGCGTGATGATGTTACGATTCCCGAATATTTGAAAATGATTGAGTGTAAAACTGCTGTTTTGGTTGGTGCTTCAATGAAAATGGGTGCCATAGTTGCAGAAACTTCAGCCGAAAATGCAAATGCTATTTATGATTTCGGTCTGAATCTGGGAATCGCGTTCCAGTTGCAGGATGATTATTTAGATGCTTTTGGCAATCCGAAAACATTTGGAAAGCAAGTTGGTGGCGACATCATCGAAAATAAAAAAACCTATTTGTATCTTAAAGCCATTGAGTTTGCAACTGCTAGTGAGAAAGAGCAACTGCTGCATTTGTTTTCTATTCAGCCAAATGACAACACGGATAAAATCAATTCGGTTAAGGAAATCTTTAATCAGACCGGAGCATCAGAAGCCACTCAGAAAGCGATTGTGAATTATACTTTAAAAGCATTTGAAACGTTGGAAAAACTTAATATCAATGTGGATAAAAAAGAAGTTCTAAAAGCGTTTGGCGAAAAATTAATGAGTAGAAACGTGTAAAATGACAATAGCAATTTCAAAAATCAATAGCAATTTTTTTGAATATTGATATTGCAATTGACATTGAGATTGAAAAAATTATGTATCAACCACCAATATCCACAGATCATTTACTTTCTGAAGCCGAAAAAGAAAACTTGTATTCGAAATTGATTGAACAAATCAATAAGGATTTCAACCTAGCAAACGAAGCCATTGATTTTCCCCAAAGTACTTCTCCACAAGAGTTGAAAGTACAATTACACGAAAAAATTTACCGAATGATTCAATACAAATTTGCCGAATATTTAAATTTGCTTTATATCATTGATGTTCCCGAAGAAACGATAAAGCAATTGGATGGTTCTGATTTGGTTGAACTTTCGGAACAGGTTTCCTTCCTGATTTTAAAACGGGAATGGATGAAAGTTTGGTTCAGGAATCGGTTCTAAAAAAACACTCTCACGAATGGCATAAAGGCATCACCATAAACATTTTTGTCCTTGTCAAAAAGCATATTGAAACGCGCGCCAAGAGTTACATTTCCTTCCCGATATCCGGCTCCGACAAACAAACCGGTATTCCAGAAACTTTCTTTTAAATTGCCTCCCAAATCCATGTACTGGTTATTGACACTTACTTCTTCTAGCTCTAATGAAAGCTGAATTTCCTCAATCGGATTGTATAATCCAATCAAACTTGCGCCATAAACATTCGAGGAATAATAGTTTTTTTGTTTCAAATTACTGTATTGTAAACCGGAACCAAGGGCAAAATGTTCGTTAAAATTGTAGATGGCACTTGGCGCAACGGTAATATCCGTATAACCATTGCCGATAGCTAATCCAAAGCCACCACCAAATTGAACATTTCTCCAAAAAGAATCCGTTTTAGCTTTTGGTAAAGGAGTTTGCTTCGCCTGTTCGCTGGCGCTCGAGTCCTGCGCATAAAATGAGCAGCTAAATGTTAAAAGAACAAATAGAAAAACTGTTTTCGTACAACCAGTTAATATAGAGGATTTCATGAATTTTTTGGATTAAATTTTTAAAAGATAAAAGTATCTAAAATAATTAATAATTTATGCATTTATCGTACTTTTGCCAAACTATTACACAAATCAGGACATTCAATTATATTTTATGGATAGGTTTTCCTTTTTAAACGCAGCACATACCGAATTTTTCGCCGATTTATACGAACAATACCTTCAAAACCCAGATAGCGTTGAGCCAAGTTGGAGAGCTTTTTTTCAAGGTTTCGATTTTGGAATTACGAGTTTTAATGAAGAAAATGCTACCGAGGCTTCGGTAGTAGAGTTGGCTAATTATGCTGCCAACGTTCCTCAAAATGGCCAGGTTTCAGACAAACTTCAAAAAGAATTTAATGTTCTGAAATTAATCGACGGTTACAGAACACGGGGACATCTTTTTACGGAAACTAACCCAGTACGTGAGAGAAGAACTTTTTCGCCAACATTGGACTTAGAAAATTTCGATTTGTCAGCTGCCGATTTGAATACGGTTTTTGATGCAGCAAAAATTTTGGGACACAAACCTCAAACACTTCAGGAAATCCTAAATCATCTGAAAAATGTGTATT
>JAYURX010000311.1:0-8552 GCA_043755965.1 Flavobacterium sp.
ATCCAAAGGGAAGAAAGTTGCTATTGTTGGAGCTGGTCCAGCCGGATTGAGTTGCGCACACACCTTGAGCCGTGAAGGAATTGATGTAACCATTTATGAAAAAGAAGCCAAAGGTGGTGGACTAATGACCTACGGAATTGCAGCTTACAAAGTAACTCCTGAATTCTGTGAAGATGAGGTAAATTATATCACTTCAATCGGTGGAATCGAAATCAAATACAATCAGAAATTTGGAAAAGATATTACGTTAGAACAACTTCAAAAAAATTACGATGCTGTTTATATGGCTTTCGGTGTTGGATTGGCACGTCAGTTAGACATTCCGGGTGAACATTTAGAAGGCGTGGAAGATGCCATCAAATTCATTTACGAATTACGGGATAACGATTATTCCAAAATTGCTGTCGGCGATAAAGTAGCCGTAATCGGAATGGGAATGACCGCTATCGATGCGGCAACTCAGGCAAAAAGATTAGGCGCAAGCGATGTGACTTTAGTGTACAGAAGAACACAAGCCGAAATGCCGTGTACCCAAAAAGAATTAGACATTGCCAAATTAGACGGTTGTAAAATAACCTGGCTGGCATCTCCAAAAGAAATCATTGGCAACAACGGAAAAGTAACCCAACTGGTTTGCGATGTGATGAAACTTGGTGAACCTGATGGCAGCGGAAGAAGAAGCCCGATAGTTTCTGGCGAAACATTTACACTTGACGTCGATATGGTTATCAAAGCAGCAGGGCAAATGCCATTTACATCTTTGGTCACCAACAATAATATTGAAAACAATAACGGAAAAATTGCTGTAGAAGGAAAATCAACTACCAAAGTCGCCGGAGTTTTTGCCGGTGGCGATTGTGTCAATGGCGGAAGAGAAGTTGTTGATGCGGTTCAGGCAGGAAAAGATGGCGCAGCAGCTATATTGAAATACATGTTAGGACAAGATTACATTATCGAGTCCGAACTAAAACCAACCTTTAATAATTAAGATTATGGCAGATATATCAACAGATTTTTTAGGCATAAAATCTCCAAATCCATTTTGGCTGGCCAGTGCGCCTCCAACAGATAAATTAATAAACGTTGTCCGTGCTTTTGAAGCAGGTTGGGGTGGCGTAGTTTGGAAAACTTTAGGCTCGCAAGTCAAAAATGTTTCTTCCCGTTATTCTTCCGTGAATTATGGCGGAAAGCGAATGATGGGTTTCAATAACATCGAATTGATCAGCGACAGACCATTGGAAATCAATCTAAAGGAAATCTATGAAGTCGTAAAAATGTTCCCGGACAGAGCAATGATTGTTTCGCTTATGGCGGATAATGATAGAAAATCATGGCATGATTTAATCATGAAAGCCGAAGATGCCGGAGCGATGGGATTTGAATTAAACTTTGGCTGCCCACACGGGATGACGGAAAGAGGAATGGGAGCCGCGGTTGGACAAGACCCTGAAATTGCCAAAATGGTAGTAGAATGGGTAATGGAAAAATCAACGATTCCTGTAATTACAAAGCTTACGCCAAATGTGCATTCGGTTGTACCCACAGCGCAAGCTGCAGTTCGGGGTGGAACAAGTGCGTTGAGTTTAATAAATACGATTCAGAGTGTAACCGGAATTGATTTGGATACTTTGGTTCCCAATCCGTATGTAGCCGGGAAAAGCGTTTTTGGAGGTTATTGTGGCCCGGCCGTAAAACCAATTGCCTTGAAAATGTTGACGACTGTAGCACAAGATCCAATAGCATCCAGAGTTCCGATTTCAGGAATTGGTGGCGTTAGCACCTGGAAAGATGCGGTTGAATTCATGCTTTTAGGAGCAACTTCGGTGCAGGTTTGTACTGCAGCGATGAATCACGGCTTCCGAATTGTGGAAGATATGTGTGAAGGGTTGAGCAATTGGATGGACGAAAAAGGATTTGAAAAAACCACCGACTTCATTGGAAAATCGGTTGAGAAAATCACCCATTGGGAAGATTTGGATATCAACTATCATCATATCGCAAACATCGATCAGGACAAATGCATCCATTGCGGACTGTGTTACATCGCCTGTGAAGACACATCGCACCAATCAATCAATATTGACCGAGGAAATCCATATAACAACTATTCTATTAAAGAGGAAGAGTGCGTCGGCTGTAATCTATGCCAACTGGTTTGCCCTGTTGACGGATGCATTACAATGGAAGAACATCGCGTGGCCCCGGAATATGTGAACTGGAAAGATTGGCAAAGAGAAGGTCGTCCGTTGAATGACCACTAAAAAATTATTTTAAATTTTAAATGATGAATTTTAAATTGGCGTATAATTCCAAATAATATTTTCATTCAAAATTTATAATTTATTAATTCAAAATAAATGAATATAAACGTATCAAGGCTTCAAAGTTATTTTGAAGCAATGAGTGAAATAGGTAAAATTGGAGAAACCGGAACCTGTCGCCCAGCGCATACTGCATTGGAAAAACAAGGATTCGAAATCGCAGCTTCTTGGATGGCAGCAGCCGGGATGTCAACCCGCATTGATAATTTCGGAAACCTAATAGGAAGACTGGAAGGCAAAAATCCGGACCTGCCGGTTTTGATGATGGGTTCGCATCTCGATTCACAACCTTATGGCGGTCGATTTGATGGCGTTGCCGGAGTTTTGTGTGCCATTGAAGTTGTTCAAACTTTGCATGAAAATGGAATTGTTCCCGAGCGAACCATTGAAGTAATTTCCTTTGCCGATGAAGAAGGCTGGAGATTTAACAAAGGACTTTTTGGTTCACGCGGAATCTTAGGCAAACTCGAAGAAGGTGAATTGCAACGAAAAGACCAGGACGGAATCACCAGGGAACAAGCATTGATAGATTTTGGTTGCGATATTACCAAATTCAAGGAATCAGAATACAAACCGGGAAGCATTTTTTGCTTTTTGGAATTACATATTGAGCAAGGTCCGGTTTTGGACATGGCAAGTAAACCTATTGGCGTTGTTTCGGGAATTTCGGGTCCATTGTGGTGGACAGTCAAACTTAAAGGAATGGCGGGTCATGCAGGTTCTGTTCCGATGCCAATCCGAAAAGACGCTATGGTCGGTGCGGCCGAAATCATTATTGCGTTGAATGAAATTGCTACACAAGTTCCGGGGAATCCAACGGTTGGAACAGTTGGGACTTTGAATGTTTTTCCTGCTTCGCGAAATATCATTGCTGAAGAAGTTACCATGACTGTTGACTTACGTGATATTGATTTGGACCGAAGAAACCGTTACGAACAAGAGTTGCGTGATAAAATTGAATCGATAACCAAAAAACATAGTTTGACCTATTCCATTTCCGAAGACACCAAAAGCGATCCGCGTTATTGTGCCGATTGGATAAAGGAAATCATTCATTCCGAATGTCAAAAACTGCAATTGGACGAAATCGAATTGATGAGCGGGCCTTTCCATGATGCATTGGCATTATCATATGTCTGCGATTACGGAATGATATTCGTGCGTTGTAAAGACGGCATCAGCCACAATCCGCTGGAGTATTCTTCGTATGAAGATTTGGCCCTTGGAGCGAATGTCTTATTAGGTACAATTACCCAAGTATTAAAGAAATAAAAGATAATTACACGCCATACAATCCCAACTTTAGCCATCAGAGAAATTTGATGGCTTTTTTTATTCTGTTTCAATAAATAGTATCTTTACTTTTTCAACACAAAACTATGTCCAACAAAGGCGTTAAAATACTTCATATCGACAGCAATCATCCCTTGCTATGGGCACAATTGGAAGAAGCAGGTTTTCAAAATGAAGCTGATTTTGAATCCAACAGAGTTGAAATAGAAGCCAAAATTCACAACTATCATGGCATTGTTGTCCGAAGCCGGTTTAAGATTGACAAGACTTTTATAGATAAAGCCGTTAACCTAAAATTCATTGCGCGTGTTGGTGCTGGCCTGGAAAGCATCGACTGCGAATATGCCCAAGCAAAAAACATACACTTAATCGCTGCTCCCGAAGGCAACCGAAACGCTGTTGGCGAACATGCGCTGGGAATGCTTTTATCACTGATGAACAAATTGAATCGTGCTGATAAATTAGTCCGGGAAGGCCATTGGATTCGTGAAGGAAACAGAGGTCATGAACTGGAAGGGAAAACCGTTGGACTTATTGGTTATGGCAATATGGGGAAATCATTTGCAAAAAAACTACGCGGATTTGATGTGGAAGTTTTGTGTTATGATATACTGCCAAATGTTGGCGACGAAAATGCGAGACAGGTTTCACTACCGGAATTGCAAGCAAAAGCAGATGTCCTGAGTTTACACATTCCATGGACAACTCTTACTGATAAAATGATTAACACCAATTTCATCAATGCTTTTGGAAAACCGTTTTGGTTTATCAATACCTCACGCGGGAAAAATGTGGTGACGGATGATTTGGTCACTGCTTTAGAATCAGGAAAAATTCTTGGTGCAGGATTGGATGTTTTGGAATATGAAAAATTGTCTTTTGAAAATCTATTTATTGATACAGAAAAGCCTAAGGCTTTTGAATATTTATTACAGGCAGAAAATGTTTTATTAACCCCACATATTGCAGGCTGGACTTTTGAAAGCCATCAGAAACTGGCGCAGACAATAGTGGATAAAATCAAGAAATTATTCAATAGCGTCAGTTCGAGTTGAAGTTATATTTGCGACAGAAAATCTTACTGAAGTATCGAGAACCATTTTATAAGCGAAACTTCTCGATACAATTTTTATAAAATTTCTAATCGCAATTTTTCAAAAATCATTCGGAGCGACGAAACTAAAAGAAATTATATGAGCAATAAAGATATCAAAAGAGTAACAGGTTTGGGTGGATTTTTCTTTAAATGCGAAGATCCAAATGCGATAAAGGAATGGTACAAAAACCATCTCGGAATTCCGGTAGATTCTTATGGCTGGACATTTTGGTGGAAAGACAAAGACGGAAACGAATGTTCTACACAATGGACGCCATTTGAAGCAAAGACGAGTTATTTCGCACCAAGCGATAAACCGTTTATGATGAACTACAGAGTACACGATTTGGAAGCATTGTTAAAAATCCTAAAGGAAGAAGGCGTAACAATTGTAGGCGATATGGAGAGTTATGATTATGGAAAGTTTGGCTGGATAGTAGACCCCGAAGGAAATAAAATTGAACTTTGGGAACCAATTGATAGCGCTTTCCTATAATTTTTATATTTTAGCAACACTAAACCAACTTAAACAAAACAAATATGGAAGTAATTGACACACCTAACCCACATTGGAACAGACCCAGTAACATACCGGAGTTTAAAGTAGACCCAATTTTAGTGCTGATTTTTAGCATTCTGACTTGTGGATTGTACCTAATTTATTGGAATATAAAAGTAGCTGAAGTTTTTAATGCAGTTGCTGAACGGGAAATTATTTCAATGCCTTTAGCTGTTTTTTCGGGCTGTTGTTTACCGATACACATTTATTTTTATTATTTAGTCGGAAAAGAAGGTTTGCCAAAAGTATATAAAATCACAGGCGAATTACAAAAGGATGATACTACCTTGCTTATGGTATTAGGCTTTTTATTCCCGATGGCTGCGGCTATGATTGTTCAGAGCGACATTAACAGACTTTACAAATAGAAAAAAAAGTAAAATACAAAATCTACGGTATCGTTGGTGCACTACTTACACTAATGATACCGTTTTTTTTGATGCTTGGCAATACCGATGGCCATCTTAAAAACGACCAATCATTTTGTCCAGTAAAGATGTTAACCGGCTTTCCCTGTCCGTCCTGTGGCATCACTAAATCTATAGTTTATTTTTATCAAGGTGATATTGTCAGGAGTATTTCGTATCATATTTTGGGACCGGCTACGGTGTTTTTGTGCGCGTTTACAATCGTCTTGCTTTCAATCGAAATAAAAACAAAAAAAGAATATTTCAACCAATACCTTTATAACAAAAAAACAGCTTACGGATTAGCAATTTTTATTGGCGTTTATCATATTATTCGTTTGATTTATTTTATCCATGAACATACTGTTCAGGAAATTTTAAAAGAGTCTATATGGAAATAGCATGGTTTTTTAATAAAGTAAAATTTATTGCCAAAATTCTATATATTTGAAACAACTAAACCATCCCGAGGCTTCGGGAGGAGAAACCGAAAATCCTTAAGAGTAGGGCTAACCAAAAACTAAAAACTTATGATTAATTGGTACAAAAAAGTAGTGTTTGAAAATTATGCAAATTTTAATGGACGTGCAAGGCGTTCGGAATATTGGTATTATACCTTAGCAAGTGTTATTATCAGTATCGTTTTAACGATACTCGATAGCGTTCTGGGCTTGAAAATCGGATCTTCAGATTCAGGGATTTTAAGTTCAATTTATAGCCTTGCGGTAATTGTTCCTGGTTTAGCTGTTGCGACAAGGAGAATACATGACATAGGGAAAAGCGGCTGGATAATCGTGATTGTTTATGCAATAATGATTGTCGCAGCAGTTGTACTTGTTGTGGGCTCGCTGGGCGCTATTGCAGGACAGGCATCTTTTGGACTTGCGATGATTTTACCTATTTTGGTAATTTTGGCATTGGCTATCTATATGCTGGTTTTATTCTGTACGAATGGCGATAATGGGCAAAATGAATATGGTCCGGACCCTAAAGCTGAAGGAGGTCAGGAAATCAATGAAATAGGAGTAGAACAAGTTTCTTAATCCAAATAAAAAGCCCCGAATTCGGGGCTTTTCTTATTTATCATTCTTCTCTTTTCTTTCCAGTTCCGCCTGAAATTCTTCCATCACTGGTTTCATTGTGCTTTCAGGGAAATCTGCCGGTGTCATTTAGATTTTTTTAAATGGATTTTGAATATTTGGTTCAAAAGCAAAAAAACATCACTTTTAGGGCATCTGTATAGTTTATTTATACATAAAAAGATCATTATGTTCTGCAGCTTTGTTTTTATTTGTAAATAAATAAAATATATTTCTTATGAAAAAACTGGCTACTTTAGTATTTGTCTTTACAGCACTACTTGCTAACGCCCAATTTAATTATCAATCCACTATACGCAATAGTAGCGGGCAATTGGTAACCAATCAAATTATTTCATTACGATTTAATATCAAGTTGGCTTCTGCCACCGGAACCAATGTTTATTCCGAAATTCAACATCCATTAACTAACGCTCTTGGCAATATAAGTGTCATGATTGGAAATGGTACCGCAACTACAGGTGTTTTTTCTCAAATTAATTGGACTCAAGGAACACATTATTTAACGGTTGAATTTTTTACAGGAACTAATTCTTGCCAATGGATAAATATTCCTTTTAATCAAAATGGAGACATTGGTCAAATAGTTTCTTATTGTAATGGACAATATATATATAGTGCATGTAACACTTTCAGTAATTTGGTTTGGTCAGATGAATTTAATAATACAGGTGCTGTAAATGCTACAAACTGGCATATGCAAACACAACTACCTAATGGTGATAGCTGGTACAATGGAGAAGTACAGCATTATACCAGCCGCCAAGTTAATTCTAATGTAGGTAGTGGAACTTTAAAAATAGTGGCCAAAAAAGAAATTTTTACAGATCAAGGGATTACAAAGCAGTATACTTCGGCAAGACTAAATTCAAAATTTGCTTTCACCTATGGACGAGTTGAAGTACGCGCAAAATTACCAATTGGAGGCGGAACTTGGCCGGCAATATGGATGTTAGGTAAAAATGTTATCGAACCAGGAGCTTATTGGACTAGCACTTATGGAACAGCCAATTGGCCAGCATGTGGAGAAGTAGATATTATGGAACATTGGGGGAATAATCAAAATTATGTTCAAAGTGCCATGCATACTCCTTCAAGTTTTGGAGGTACTGTTAATCTTGGTGGACAAACTATAACAACCGCTTCAAGTGATTTTCATATTTATATTCTTGAGTGGACAGCCCAAAAAATGGCATTTAGTGTAGACGGAGTCGTGCATTATACTTATAATCCAGCCATAAAAAATCTGACTACATGGCCATTTGATGCTCCACAATATCTTTTGTTAAATGTTGCAATGCAACCTACAATTGACACGAGTTTCACTCAAAGCAGTATGGAGATTGATTATGTTAGAATATATCAATAGAAGACTTTTTAGTTTAGTTAAGTTAAATTTTTTTTTTGAAGAAAACCTAACAGCGATGTTAGGTTTTTTTTTGTAAATAAATTTTGAGCACATCCTTGATGAATATGTTAATTTTTAAAATATTAATATAAAAATCAAAATATTTTAGATAAAAAATAAATTATTGATAAAAAATTACAAATAAAAATTCATTTTTAATTATTTTTCTGTTTTTAGCTTTGCCATTATATATCAATTACCTCTACATTACCTTATCATTAACACAGATATTTTTTTTATAAGCACCTTTAAAAAAGATTTAAAGTTCAGCATAACAGACATCTTAGACTAAATATTATTTTTTACAAAATGTATAGTTTTTGTATACGCAAACGTTTTCGGTTGAAGATGCTATTTATCTATTTTTA
>JAYURX010000312.1:0-8499 GCA_043755965.1 Flavobacterium sp.
CAATGGATCCACAGCAGGGTAAATACCAAGCTCTGCAATCTTACGGCTCAATACCGTTGTTGCATCTAAATGCGCAAACGTTGTTGCGGGCGCAGGATCCGTAAGGTCATCAGCAGGAACATAAACTGCCTGTACCGATGTAATCGAACCTTTGTTTGTAGAAGTAATTCTTTCCTGCATCGCACCCATTTCTGTTGCCAATGTTGGTTGGTAACCCACCGCAGATGGCATACGACCTAATAGAGCCGAAACCTCTGAACCTGCTTGTGTAAAACGGAAGATATTGTCAACGAAGAAAAGTACGTCCTTACCTTGATCTGAACCTGCACCATCACGGAAATACTCAGCGATAGACAATCCTGATAAAGCTACACGTGCTCTTGCTCCAGGTGGCTCATTCATTTGCCCGAAAACGAAAGTAGCTTTAGACTCTCTCATTCCTGGTTTATCCACTTTAGACAAATCCCATCCACCATTTTCCATAGAGTGCATGAAATCATCTCCATATTTTATAATGCCTGACTCCAACATCTCACGAAGCAAGTCATTTCCTTCACGGGTTCTTTCACCAACTCCTGCGAATACAGAAAGTCCACCGTGACCTTTAGCGATATTGTTAATCAATTCCTGAATCAATACTGTCTTACCTACTCCGGCTCCACCGAACAATCCAATTTTACCCCCTTTTGAGTAAGGCTCAATCAAATCGATTACTTTAATCCCAGTGAATAGAACTTCTGTAGAAGTGGATAAATCTTCAAATTTCGGTGCTTGTTTGTGGATTGACATCCCATTCGCTCCGTCTTTTGGCAAATCCCCTAAACCATCAATGGCATCACCAATTACGTTGAACAAACGTCCGTAGATATCCGGTCCGATTGGCATTTGGATTGGTGCACCTGTAGCATTTACAGCAGTTCCTCTGCTCAATCCATCTGTTGAGTCCATAGAGATTGTACGAACTGTGTTTTCACCAATATGGGATTGCACTTCAAGTACTAATATTGAACCATTTTTGCTAATGATTTCTAATGAGTCATAGATTTTTGGCAGTTCAACATCTTTAGTATCAAATACTACGTCTACTACTGGTCCAATGATTTGGGATACTTTTCCTATTGCTTTTGACATTGTTTATGTATTTATTAAATAGCTGTTTAGGTTTGAATAAAACACTTCTTTTTTCAGAGCGCAAAGATAATTTTTATAAATCGAATAATCAATAATTATTTTATAAAAAAAGGAAGATTTTTTTATTCCCTGCCATAAACAAAAAACACCCCTGTAAACAGGAGTGTTTTGATTGGGTATAAAAGTATTTTTTTATAAAACCGGAGGATACAATATTTGGTATTGCCCTAAATTTACTCCCTTAAAGTTTGAACCATAGGTTGCATTGATTGCCTCTAAAAACTTATTCGCAATTAAGGCATATCCTTTTGGGCTTGGGTGAACACCATCAAGAGAAAAAGAGTTCCCTGTTACATAGGTTGATGTCATGGTGTAACCACTCACAACAAGACCTCCGTTAGCTACCTGGTTCAAAATAGCGTTAGCATCAACAAAAGCTAATCCTTTACTGCTTGCTAAGGCTTGTATTGAAGTATTAAAAGCATCGGTAGCTGTTTTTACTTCTAACGTTTCACTTGCTGTTAAAGTAGTGTTATCCTGCATTGGATACGAGACTCCAATTGTATTAAAAGGAGATGGCGCTCCAGTTTGTGAAGTACCTATTACAGTTCTTGCAGTCAATAAAATATAATCCCTGGAAGCTGCAGCATTACTTGCATGTCGAGCCTGCCCATATATGCTCCCCAGATATCCAGCTGTAGGAGCTCCAAGAACTGGAGTTAGAGCAGCAGCTATCTGAACAGAAATGTTAGGTAATGATTCGTCTTTAATTAAAAGTGGATTTGTCTCGACTGTTGCAGGATTCCCGTCGTCTGCAACTAATGTTGCAAAACGTGCCGGTAAACCAGCTCCGGCCAAAGCCGAATTGATACCTCCGAATAGTGCGTTTAACTGACCCGCACTTGCAGCAGGTAATCCTGGTATTGGATTAGTTGGTACAGTTGTGAAAAAAGGCACTGATGTTACATAAGGAATATTTGCCACAACACCTTTAGCTCCGCCGGCAGTTAATCCATCTAATAATGTAGAATAAACTCCTGCAAAAACATTAGTATTAGTAATGTCATTTGCTCCATAAGTTGCTGGGGCAATATTTGTTAACTGATTAACGCCTGTTCCTCCAGATGTGGCGTAAGCCAAAACATCATTATTTCCAATCCATAAAGAAAAGAAAGTCGGGTTTTGAGCGACAGCATCAGCTAAAATTGTTGCGCTTGGAGCGGATGCAAAGCGTACAAAATATGGATTTGATAAACCCAAAGCAACACCTGCAATATTTCCATATCCTGAGGCTAATAAATGAAAACTTTTTGCGCCCGGAACTCCCAAATTATTGAATGGTCCGGTTAATATATTACTCACTTCAGTAGTTATAGTCCCTGGTGCTGGTGCCGGACCACTTCCGTTAAAATACAATCTTGGTCCTTGAATTTGGAATCCTCCCAGGAGTAATCCTCCAACATTATCATTCATGTACGGGATTTTAAATTCTCCCCCGCCTACTAAAGCAAATCGTTGCGCAAGTATATTTGGATACGAGTTTTCCTGCCCCGCGGCAAACAATGCCCCATCGCTATATCCGGCGGTAAGCGAATTACCAAGCGCAACATATTTAGAAAAATCTGCTGTACCCGCAGTTAAGGGTAAACCGTCGGATGAATTTGAGTCAATAACCGTGTCATCATCACTGCTACACGCTACAAAGGTTAACGAAACCAATAATAGCCATTTGAAATTTTTTATCATAACTTGTAAATTATATATTGTTATTGATTATTATGGATTAATTGTTATAGAAGCAAAATATTGTTGTCCAATAGCTCCTGCTCCGATTACTTGAATATAGTCTTTGCCGAATAAGTTAGTAGCCCCAACTTTTAAAACGGATTTCAATTTTGGAATAGCATAATTAATTTGGGCATCAAAAACCACGTTTTCCGGAACCATACCATCGGCAAAAGAAGCTTGCCATAAGTATTCTGTATTCCATCTTACGTTTGTATTAAAACCAAAGTTTTTAAATAATTTTTGGTTTCCCAAAGAGGCTTTAACTCTGTGTTTTGGAGTGTTAAAACTTGGAATAAAACTTGGGTCTTTTGCTTGATCAAATGTGAACTCGGCATAATTATAGTTTGCGCTCAACTCAAACTCTTTATACACTTTTTTAGATAAACCAATACCAAATCCTAACGAAGTCACTTCCGCTTTAGAGTTGTTGTATACTTGATATACTCTTCTGTCTCCATTTGCAATAGCTGCATAGGTTTGTTGTACTGCCAAATCTGATGAATCGGTTCCAACGGTTCCATAATAAGGAGTGATAACTCTTGATTGATTTAAGAAGTCATTATAAATATTGTAATATCCGCTAATATCAACTGTTAAATTATTTTTAATTACGGAACGGTAACCAACATCAAATGCCTGAACTTTTTCCGGTTTTACCAAATCAATGTCAGCAACCTTTAAGGCGGCTGGGTTTCCTGTTTGTGCGAATGTTTGAACAGAAGTTAATGTGTATGAATTGCTATACGCATCAACTCCGGATAATGTGGCGGTAGTTTCACCGCCGTTCACTAATTGTCCGGATGCACTCACAGGAAATGTTTCTACAAATCGTGTTAAGTTGTCTGCTGCAGATCCAATCAAAGCAAATGGTCCCAAATTCAAGCCAATATATAGATCTTGTGTCGTTGGATTTCTAAATCCGGTTTGATAAGACGCTCTAAAGTTATGTTGTTTTTTATCTCCAGCAGAGTAAACAAATGACACTCTTGGCGAATAAAACCCATCAAAAAGTTGCGCTTTGTCATATCTAACAGACCCAGTAAATTTTAATCGATCATCTTTCATAAATTTTTTCTGAACTTGCGCATACGCTCCATATTCATCATATCTAATTGGGCCATCAAAATCAGTAAAAATAGTTCCTTTAGAATTTAATTCATATTGTCTGTACGAACCTCCAAGTTGGAACTCAGCAAATTTGATTATATCTCTAAAATTATAATTCACATCACTGTGATACAATTTTGACTGGTCTTGAAATTTAGAACCGGTAACCAAATTCGGGTCGGCGGAAACAGAAGCTAAAGCACTTGCAAACTCAGGCGAACCCGGTAAAAATCTTCCTGTGTCTGCTGATGTTCTTGCCGCAAGGTGAGCTTGTGCAGGCGTAGCGCCCGCTAAAGTAGATTGGATGTAAGCTCCTGCATATTGACCGAACCACGTTGCATCAGCCTTCCATGCTCTATTAACATTCCATGCTGCAAAACGCATATCGTATGAATCTCCTGCATTTTCAGCAGTCATATATCCTCTAACAAAAAAGTTTTTACCTTTAACTTCAAGTCGAGTTTGATTCATAAAGAAGTTTTTCAAAGAATATCTGTTAGCTCCTTGATAAATCGTATTTCCTAAACCAATTTTATGTTGGAAAACAATTTCAGTGTCATTTGCCCATGGTTTAAAATGAAGAGAGAAATCCGCTTTAACACTTTTAACAGTGTTGTCGTTTAAATCTTTTTCGGCATAACCTGTTCGGGCCACGTTATAATTTGGCAATAAGTTAACTGCCGATTGTGGTACAAGCCCTAAATTAGCTAAAGATTGCCCAACACTTTTAATATTGGTAGAGACCTCATCACCATACAAATTTAATCCGTCATAATTTGGATTTGGATCTGAACCTAAATTGTTAACTGTTAAATCTCGTCTGTCATCAGCAATCCATTCGGTAGCTTTTAAGAAAGTGAAATTGGCTTTTGCTGCAAAATGTTTGGTAAAAGCATGTGCGGCCCTAATCCCAAAATCCCAATAATCATTAGTGCCGGCCACTTCCTGAGTCGTTTGACCGTATTTGAAATAAAAACTCAATCCTTGATTAGTAAATGGACTTTTACTGTTCATAAACATAATTCCGTTGAAAGCATTAGCACCATATAATGCAGAAGAAGCTCCGGGAAGAAGCTCCACATTGGCAACATCTAATTCAGACAACCCAATCAAATTCCCTAACACAAAGTTTAGGGCCGGTGATGAATTATCCATACCGTCAACTAATTGTAAAAAACGAGTGTTGGCAACAGTTGCAAAACCTCTGGTGTTCACCGATTTGAATCCAAGACTGCTCGTATTGAAATGAACTTCCTTTAGATTTTCCAAACCATCATAAAAAGTCGCTGCTGTTGTGGCTTTGATATCTTTCAAACTCATTCTTTCGATTGTCACCGGAGATTCTAAAACTCTTTCAGGTGTTCTCGATGCAGAGACAACGATTTCATCTAGTTTATTTTCTTCATCATTTAATGCTACACTCACACTTTGATTGTTTGAGGTAACGCTAACCATTTTTGTTCCGTAACCTACATTCGAAATTTCGATGTCAAAAGGAGGCTTTTTTGTGGTTGTCAAAGTAAAATTTCCGTTACTGTCCGTTATTGCCGCCGCACTATCGCCGGCTACTTTGACGTTTGCTCCCGGAACGGGTTGGTTGTTACTGTCTTTTACCGAACCCGATATTGAAGTTTGCGAATAACTTATGCCGCAAAAAAACAATGAAACGATAAATAAATAAATCTTCATTTGGTTATAATTTTGTTGGTTATGACGCCAAAGTACAAATATTTTTTTTACATTATCAAAAAACACAGGGTATTTTTATTAATAATTGATTATTAAGTTTTTATATCTACGTTACTCTTTTATTAAGTTTTTTAAGTTTTTATTAAGGATTTGCCATTATTAATAAAAAAAATACTATGCGTACATACAAAATGAAACTTTAATTAAATTAATCACAAAAATTTAAACAAAAAAAAGCGAGACAATGTCTCGCTTTTTAGATATTTTATGTTGAAAACTATTCTACTGTAACCGATTTTGCCAAGTTTCTTGGCTGATCCACATTGCATTTTCTCATCACAGCAATATGATATGATAATAATTGTAAAGGAATTGTGGTGATTAATGGTGATAATGCATCCGAAGTTTCCGGAATTTCAATAACGTGATCTGCCAAGCCTTTTACCTGTGTATCGCCTTTGGTGACAATCGCAATAATTTTTCCGCTTCTTGATTTAATTTCCTGAATATTACTTACGACTTTATCGTAATGCCCTTGTTTCGGAGCAATGACAATCACGGGCATTTGATCATCAATTAAGGCAATTGGTCCGTGTTTCATTTCAGCTGCAGGATATCCTTCGGCATGAATGTACGATATCTCTTTAAGTTTCAAAGCGCCTTCTAATGCTACCGGAAAATTATAACCTCTTCCAAGGTATAAACAGTTGGTTGCATCTTTAAATTTTGCAGCTATTTCTTTAGCCATTTCATTGGTTGATGCCAATGCTTCAGCTACTTTTTCCGGAATAACTTCTAATTCCTGTAAATAACGGTGGAAATCAGAGTTTGATAAAGTGCCTTTTGCTTTTGCCAAACGCAAAGCTATCATGGTCAATACAGTAATTTGTGTAGTGAAAGCTTTGGTTGATGCTACTCCAATTTCGGGTCCGGCATGGGTGTAAGCCCCAGCGTTTGTTTCTCTTGAAATTGATGAACCCACAACGTTGCAAACTCCAAACACAAAAGCACCCTTTTCTTTGGCTAATTTAATTGCGGCCAAAGTATCTGCTGTTTCTCCAGATTGGGATATAGCAATTACAACATCGTTTTTATTGATAATCGGATTTCTATACCTGAACTCTGAAGCATATTCAACCTCAACAGGTATTCTTGCAAACTCCTCAATTACATATTCTGCCACTAATCCGGCGTGCCATGATGTTCCGCAAGCCACAATAAGGATTCTTTCGGCATGAAGAAATTTTTCCAAATTATCCTCTACTCCGGCCATTTGAATAATGCCCTGATTGGCCAAAAGCCTTCCTCTATAGGTGTCCTTAATAACATTAGGTTGCTCATAGATTTCCTTCAACATGAAATGATCATAACCGCCTTTTTCAATTTGCTCCAAATTCATTTGAAGTTCCTGAATGTATGGATCGACTAATGAATCATCCTTGATTTTCCTAATCTTTAATGGTTTGTGTAATCTTACGATAGCCATTTCCTCATCTTCTAAATAAATGGCATTTGATGTATATTCAATAAAAGGAGACGCATCGGATGCAATAAAAAATTCATCTTCTCCAACACCAATTGCGATTGGACTTCCCAATCTTGCAACGACAATTTCATCTGGATTTTCTTTATCAAAAACACAAATGGCGTAAGCTCCAACAACTTGGTTTAGCGCAATTTGAACTGCCTTCCCCAGTTTAATGTTTTCTTTGATTTTTACGTCTTCTATCAAATTTACCAAAACCTCGGTATCTGTATCTGAAGTAAAAGTGTATCCCCTTTTTAGTAATTCCTTTTTTAAGGGCTCGTAATTTTCTATGATTCCGTTGTGAATAATTACTATGTTTCCTGAATTAGAAACATGGGGATGTGAATTGATATCATTTGGAACACCATGGGTTGCCCAACGGGTGTGTCCCATTCCAATAGTAGCTTTGGATGAAGCGATAGTCTTCGACTTCTCTTCAAGGTCAGAAACTTTTCCCTTAGTTTTTGAAATTTTAAGGTCTTTGCCGTCACATAACATGATTCCGGCACTGTCATAACCTCTGTATTCTAATCTTTTTAACCCTTTTATTATAATTGGGTATGCTTCTCTAAATCCGATATAACCAACAATTCCACACATAACATTAAATATTAATTAGGTTTTGTATAATAAATTTCCAGTTTTATTTTTTTATCATCGGGAACAACAGGACTTGTTCCGTATAAAATAGTTCCTAACGGGCTCAATACCGACATGGTTGGCACGCTGCTGAAGTTGCTGTTTGGCGTTCTCAGTTTAGAAAGACCAATGCTGTTGATGTTTTCGGTAACTGATAATCCCAAACGAACATTCGTAGAGTCATTTTTAACCAAATTCCTAACATAGTTAGTTATTCTTACCCTATACTTTTTTGCCCTGTCGCCTCTTCCATCGCTTACATCTTCGGTATGCACAATCCCATCATGTATGAATTTGCTGTATTTTGGGTAATTCCCATTACTTGTAAAATCAAACGTGTAATCAACCAATACCTTTTTATTTGTTAAGTCATATAAAAAAATACGGTTGGGTTCAACGGGTTGCGCTTCAGGAGTTGCAGGGAAAAAGTTTGACATCGCTGATTTATCAACATAAAAGGTCAAATTGGCTTCATTAATTAACCATCCATTGATTTTAATTTCGTCAATCTCATCTGAAATTCCGTTTGGAGTATTATTGACGATATATTTAGGATTTGATGTACTGATAGCAAGACTTGCATTAAAAGCAGGATTTAGGGTATATCCTTTTAGGTC
>JAYURX010000313.1:0-1517 GCA_043755965.1 Flavobacterium sp.
TCCCTTATCCCTAGTCCCTCTTATATCCCGGTATAATTACTCGGCGTAATCTTAAGTAATTCTTGCTTTATTGCATCTGAAACTTCTAATGTTCCTATAAAATCATGAATCGCTTTTTTATCGATAACCGAATTGGTTCTGGTCAATCCTTTCAAGGCTTCATACGGATTTGGATATCCTTCTCTTCTCAAAATCGTTTGAATCGCTTCAGCCACTACCGCCCAGTTTTTCTCTAAGTCTTCTGCGAATTTGGATTCGTTTAGCACAAGTTTATTCAGTCCTTTCAATGTAGCATCAAAAGCAATTAACGTGTGCCCAATTGGAACGCCAATGTTTCTCAACACCGTGCTATCCGTCAGATCGCGCTGCAGTCTTGAGATGGGCAGTTTGGCTGAAAGATGTTCGAATAGTGCATTAGCTATACCTAAATTCCCTTCCGAATTTTCAAAATCAATCGGATTTACTTTATGCGGCATGGCCGAAGAACCTATTTCTCCAGCTTTGATTTTTTGTTTGAAATATTCCATCGAAACATAGGTCCAGATATCCCTGTCTAAGTCAATGATGATATTGTTTATTCTTTTCAGTGCATCAAAAAAGGCAGCAAAATGATCGTAATGCTCTATTTGTGTTGTGGGATAAGAATGTTGTAATCCGAGTGTGTCTTCCACGAAAGTGGTGCCAAATTGCTTCCAGTCTATGTTTGGATACGCCACATGATGCGCGTTAAAATTCCCGGTAGCGCCGCCAAACTTAGCGGCGAACGGAATATTAAAGAGTAAACGCATTTGTTCTTCCAGACGTTCTACAAATACCAATATCTCTTTTCCTAAACGTGTTGGCGACGCCGGCTGACCATGGGTTCGGGCTAACATTGGAATATCATTCCACTCCATTGCCAATTCTTTCAGTTTTGCAATTACCCCAATCAGGGATTTTAAATATACTTCCTGAAAAGCTTCCTTTGTCGATAACGGAATCGCAGTATTGTTGATATCTTGTGATGTCAGTCCAAAATGGATAAACTCTTTGTATTGTGACAATCCCAAACCTTCAAACTTCTCCTTGATAAAATATTCAACCGCTTTTACATCGTGATTCGTAGTTAACTCAGCGTCCTTTATCCATTTCGCGTCTTCAGTCGTAAAATATTTATAGAGACTACGCAGGCTGTCAAATATTTTTGAATCAACTCCTTTTAATTGCGGCAAATCGGCTCCACACAACGCTATGAAGTATTCCACTTCAACCAATACACGGTATCTTATTAGTGCTTCTTCCGAAAAATAATTGGAAAGGGATTTGGTTTTGCTTCTGTATCTTCCGTCAATGGGTGAAACGGCGTTTAGTGAGGTTAGTGACATGTGTAGTGTTGTTGTTTTGTTGTTTTGTAAGATGCAAATTTAGGTAATCCTATTTAGAATATAGAGTATAGAACATAGAAAATAGAGTAAATTTCTACTGAAAAGTCTATGTTCTATATTCTTTTTTCTATTCTCTTTTTAATAACTTCTCCC
>JAYURX010000314.1:0-3569 GCA_043755965.1 Flavobacterium sp.
CATGATAGTCCGATAACCAATATTTCGGTAGGAAGACTATTGTTCGGATTATTGGTTCTGGCATTTACCATTTATATGATTCCGGGATTATTTGGGGCGCCGTTAAAATTGATTAGTGCCTTTCCGCCGCCACAAACGTATAGCGAGAGTCCAATGGGACTTTTTGGAAATAATGAGGTGTCTCCCAATGATAAGTTACCAGATGGAGCAGAAATTGGACCACACGGATTATCCGTTTTTACCGATTATGAAATAGGTTTGGCCTATGCCAAAACCGTAAACAAACCGGTCATGCTCGACTTTACAGGTTATGCCTGTGTCAATTGCCGTAGGATGGAGAACAATGTTTGGTCGGACGAAAAGGTTTTAAACTTGTTGAAAAACGATGTGATTTTAATTTCATTGTATGTTGATGATAAAAGAGAATTACCAAAAAATGAACAAACGGTTTCAAAAACTACAGGAAATGAAATCACCACAACGGGTGATAAATGGACAGAATTTATTATCACAAAATACAAAACTAACACACAGCCTTTCTATGTGCTAATTGATTTAAAAGAGGAAAAACTGAATGCGCCAATAAGTTATACGCCAAAGATTGATGACTACCTGACTTGGCTAAAAGACGGACTCTCAAAGTTTAAGAAATAAAAAAACCTTTTCAACTGAGAAGTTTTTTTATCCTAAAACTTCCGCAACTTCATTTTTTAAATAAGCTAATGCTATTGTAGTGGCAGATTGTCCATCAAGTAAATTGCTTAAAATCTTTTCCCTTAACTTATCTGCCGTGGTAACCGTTTCATCAAAAGCTGTTTTTCTGATATTTTGAATGATGGTGTTTTTAGCGGTTAACAACATTGTCCAAAGTTCGTTCGTAATATATACCTGTTGCGTGATGTTGTGTTCGTATTCCTGCTCAATATGATGAATCAGGAGGTTTTGATAATCCACTTTATTCTCACTTAACGGCGCCACTCTAATCAGCAATTTCGCTGGATTGATACGTTCCAAATACAACGCCAGTCTTTCATAAGCCTGTAAGCGCAACGGTAACGAATGTTTCTGATTTTCTTTTTGCAATATCCAACGTCTGGTATTTTGCTGATCTTTAAAGTAATTATCAAACAAAAAATACGCGACGCCACCAGTTATAACTGAAGGAACAGCATACATCAATAATTCTAAAATTTTATCTGAAGTCATGGAAATAATGTCTAAAATTGTTCACAAATATAATAGATAAATAGTAAATCTATATTGCAATTGAAGTCAACTAACATTAAATTTGTCAATTCTTAGTACGACAGAAACTTAGCCCTCAGAATCTAAAAATGCAACAATACATTTCCCAACTTAACGAAGCCCAACAACAACCCGTTTTTCAGAAGGATGGTCCGATGATTATTATTGCCGGCGCAGGTTCTGGAAAAACGCGCGTGTTGACGGTTCGTATTTCCTATTTGATGAGTTTGGGTGTGGATGCGTTTAATATTTTGGCGTTGACTTTTACCAACAAAGCAGCACGCGAAATGAAAAAGCGTATTGCTGATATCGTCGGAACCAATGAAGCCAAAAATCTTTGGATGGGAACTTTTCACTCGGTGTTTGCCCGAATTTTAAGAAGTGAAGCCGATAAATTGGGCTTTCCGTCTAACTTCACAATTTATGATACTCAGGACAGTGTTCGATTGATTTCGGCGATAATCAAGGAAATGCAATTGGACAAAGATATCTACAAACCAAAACAGGTTTTTAGCAGAATATCGTCTTATAAAAACTCGTTGATTACGGTAAAAGCCTATTTCAATAACCCCGAATTGCAGGAGCAGGATGCCATGAGCAAAAAGCCACGGTTGGGTGATGTTTACAAAGAATATGTGGAAAGATGTTTCAAAAGTGGCGCCATGGATTTTGATGATTTGTTATTAAAAACCAACGAGCTTTTAAACCGTTTCCCGGATGTGTTGGCAAAATATCAGGACAGATTTAGATACATTTTGGTTGATGAGTACCAAGATACCAATCACTCTCAGTATTTGATTGTGCGTGCGTTGAGTGATCGGTTTCAAAATATTTGTGTCGTTGGTGATGATGCCCAAAGTATCTATGCGTTTCGTGGCGCGAATATCAATAACATTCTCAACTTCCAAAAGGATTATGAGAATGTAAAAACCTATCGATTAGAGCAGAATTATCGCTCTACGAAAAACATTGTTGAAGCCGCTAATTCAATTATCGATAAAAATAAAACTAAGCTCGAAAAAATCGTTTGGACGGCTAATGATTATGGGGCAAAAATAAAAGTGCATCGCAGTGTTACCGATGGTGAAGAAGGGCGATTTGTGGCAGGTGAAATCTTTGAGCAAAAGATGCGCAACCAAATGCTAAATGGTCAGTTTGCGATTTTGTATCGTACCAATGCACAATCCCGAGCCATGGAAGACGCTTTGCGCAAGCGTGATATTCCGTATCGAATTTATGGAGGTTTGTCTTTCTACCAAAGAAAGGAAATCAAGGATGTACTTTGTTATTTGCGCTTGGTGATTAATCCAAAAGACGAGGAAGCCTTGGTTCGTGTGATCAATTATCCGGCGCGGGGAATTGGGGATACAACAGTTGAAAAACTTACGGTTGCCGCCAATCATTACAAACGCTCCATTTTTGAAGTAATGGAAAATGTTGATAAGATTGATTTGAAATTAAACTCCGGCACAAAACAAAAGTTGGAAGATTTTGTGACGATGATCAAGAGTTTTCAAGTCATCAACCAACAACAGGATGCATTTGTATTAACGGAACATGTTGCCAAGAAAACAGGATTAATTCAGGAACTCAAAAAAGACGGAACTCCTGAGGGCATTGCCCGGATTGAGAACATCGAAACTTTAATGGGTGGTATCAAAGATTTTATCGAAGGTCAAAGGGAAATAGATGGCGCACGCGGTGCTTTATCAGAATTCATGGAAGATGTCGCATTGGCAACCGATTTAGACCGGGATACAGGCGATGATGATAGAGTTGCTCTGATGACGATTCACTTAGCCAAAGGATTAGAATTCCCCTATGTTTTTGTGGTCGGAATGGAAGAAGATTTGTTCCCGAGCGCAATGAGTTTAAATACAAGAAGTGAACTCGAAGAAGAGCGACGATTATTCTATGTAGCCTTAACTCGTGCGGAGCATCAAGCGTATTTAACCTATGCGCAATCACGCTACCGTTGGGGAAAACTGGTCGATAGCGAACCATCCCGTTTTATTGAGGATATAAAAGATGAGTATCTGGAATATATCAATCCGATGGATTCAGGCTATCGTTACAAACCAACCATAGATTTAGACATTTTTGGTGATATTGATAAGTCCAGATTGCGATCGGCCAAACCAACAGCAGGAACGCCACCAAAAAAATATGGAGACGAACCGGTTTCCTCCGCGAATATCCGTAAATTAAAACCAATTGGGAATACAGCAAGTAATAATACTAATTTGTTTGACAGCAAGTTAACTATTGGAAACGTAGTAATTCACGAGCGATTTGGTAAAGGTGAAGTCGTTAGTTTAGAAGGA
>JAYURX010000315.1:0-3568 GCA_043755965.1 Flavobacterium sp.
TCTATTTTACGATTTCCGGCGATGCCAAAATCATTGGCGTGGGGAATGGAGACCCAAGTTCGCACGAAGCAGATAAGTGTGCGGATGGCATGTGGCAAAGAAGTGCATTCAGCGGGAAATGTCAGGTAATCATCCAAGCCGGAAAAACACCAGGCACTATAAAATTAGAAGCCAAAGCCAACGGAACGGTTTCCGATTCTGTCACCATAATTACATCGAAATAGTACTGAAAAAAATTCAGCATAAATGAAGAAGAAATTAATCCAACATACTTCCGAACATTTCGAAAAGTTGTTCCATACGCAACCGCAATATATTTTTCTTTCACCGGGAAGAATCAATATTATTGGCGAGCACGTCGATTATAATGACGGTTTTGTAATGCCCGCTGCCATCAATAAATATGTTTGTTTTGCGATTTCTAAAAATCAAAACAGCGAGTGCGCCCTTATTGCCAAAGACTTGAACGAAGCCTACAAATTTGACATTAATGATGACTTGAAGCCCGTCGATAAAATGTGGGTGAATTATATTTTGGGCGTATTGAGCCAGATAAAAGACAAGCATGGATTGGCGCAAGGTTTTAATATTGTTTTCAGCAGTACGATTCCTATGGGCGCCGGGCTTTCTTCTTCAGCTGCTTTAGAATGTGGGATTGGTTACGCCATGAATACTTTGTTTAATTTGGGTTTAACCAAAGTAGAAATCGCGGTAATCGGGCAAAAATCAGAACATACTTTTGTAGGCGTAAATTGTGGAATTATGGATCAGTTCGCATCTGTTTTTGGCAAAAAAAACAAAGTCATCAAACTCGACTGCAATACACTGGAACATGAATATTTTGCTGCTGATTTTAAAAAATATTCGTTACTTTTATTGGACAGTAATGTGAAACATACGCATTTGACTTCGGGTTATAATGTACGCCGACAGGAAGTCGAGCAGGGTTTGAAGATTATCAAAGAACATTTTCCTGAAGTAAAAACATTCCGAAATTGTACCGAAACTATGGTTTTGGATCTAAAAGAAAAATTAGGCGAAACCATTTTTAAACGCTGTCATTTTGTGGTAAAAGAAATTCAACGGGTGCAAGATGCCGCAAACGCTTTATCACAATCTAATTTTAAAAAGTTAGGCAAATTAATGTCGGAAACCCACCAAGGTTTGTCCAAAGAATATGAAGTGAGTTGTGACGAAATTGATTTTTTAGTAAATGCCGTGCAACATGAGAAAACTGTTTTAGGTTCCCGAATGATGGGCGGCGGTTTTGGCGGCTGTTCCATTAATCTGGTTGAAAAAGGTTCGGAAGAAGCACTCATCAAAACCATTTCTGAGAGCTACACAGATGCTTTTGGCATCGAACTCAAAGCATATAAAGTAAAAATTTCAAAAGGCACCACAGTTTATAAAAATAATTAGGGCGTTACCACAAGGGTCGGGCTTTTCGCACTCGCTTTTTTTGTTTTGTCAGACTGAGCTTGTCGAAGTACAAAACAAAAAAGAGCTTAAACAAAGCTACAATCCCTAACGCAAAATAGATATCAAACATGCATCAATTCAATAATAACGAACATCCGCACCGCCGCTATAACCCATTGCTTGACGAATGGATTTTGGTATCGCCACATCGTAATAAACGTCCGTGGCAAGGTCAAAACGAAAAAGCACCAGAAGACAATCGCCCTGAGCATGACGCAACTTGTTACTTATGCTCCGGAAATGTTCGAGCCAATGGCATTAAAAATGACGATTACACTGATTGCTACGTCTTTGAAAATGACTTTTCAGCTTTGCTGAAAGAAGAAGTCAACTATGAAAATAAAAATAATCCCCTATTCCAATTAAAACCCGAAAGAGGCATCAACAAAGTGGTTTGCTTTTCCCCAAAACACAATCTCACCTTACCCGAAATGGAAGTTTCTGAAATAGAAAAAGTAGTAAAAACCTGGGCAGAACAATACATAGAATTAGGTACTCACGATTATATCAATTACGTCCAAATTTTTGAAAACAAAGGCAGCGTAATGGGTTGCAGCAATCCGCATCCGCACGGGCAAATTTGGGCACAATCGTCTTTGCCCACTCAAGTAGAAAAAACTCAAAAAAACCTTCGTGCTTATTATGAAAAAAATAACACAAGCTTATTGCAAGACTATTTGGAAGCTGAATTAAAAAAAGAAGAACGCATCGTTATAGAGAATGAGCATTTTGCAGTGGTGGTTCCTTTTTGGGCGACCTGGCCATACGAAACGATGATTATCAGCAAAAGGCATTTTGGCAATATCATCGCGATGAACAAAGAAGAAACCAAAGCTTTTGCCGAAAGCATAAAAGGAATTACGGTGAAATACGACAATCTTTTTGAAACGTCCTTCCCCTATTCTGCCGGAATTCATCAATCGCCGACAGACAGAGTTATACATCCGGAATGGCATTTCCATATGCATTTTTATCCGCCATTGCTACGTAGCGCTACTGTGAAAAAATTCATGGTCGGCTACGAAATGCTGGGTGAAGCACAACGTGATATTTCTCCGGAACAAAGTGCCAAAATTTTGAGAGAGTTACCAAACCAACATTACAAAACTATAACCATCTAAATATGCAAACTTTAGCCACCCAAGATTATATTGTTTTCTTCGCGTATTTCGTCATTATTGTCGGATATGGATTTTGGATTTACAACCGGAAAAAGAAAGCGCAGACCAGTAGTAATGACTATTTCCTGGCCGAAGGTTCATTGACCTGGTGGGCTATTGGCGCTTCGTTGATTGCCAGTAATATCAGTGCCGAGCAATTTATTGGAATGAGCGGCAGCGGTTTCAAAATGGGTTTGGCAATTGCAACGTATGAATGGATGGCAGCTGCAACGCTCGTTATTGTTGCAGTTTTTTTTATGCCGGTCTACCTGAAAAACAAAATTTTCACAATGCCGCAATACCTGAATAAGCGTTACAACAGTAATGTAGCCATGATTATGGCGGTGTTTTGGCTGTTGCTTTATGTATTGGTGAATCTGACTTCGATTTTATATTTAGGCGCTTTGGCCATCAGCAGTATTTCCGGATTGAACATTACTTTTTGTATGGTGTTCTTAGCTTTCTTCGCTGTAATGATTACCCTTGGCGGAATGAAAGTAATTGGATATACCGATGTTATTCAGGTGTTCTTTTTGATTTTGGGTGGATTGGTAACAACATATTTAGCCTTGAATTTAGTAGCAACAGAATTTGGTTCCTCCGGTGTTATCAATGGATTTAACCTGATGCGAGAGAAAGCCGATGATCATTTCCATATGATATTTGACAAATCGAATCCTAATTATATGGATTTGCCGGGATTATCTGTTTTGATTGGTGGAATGTTGATTATCAATCTGAATTATTGGGGTTGCAACCAATACATTACGCAAAGAGCTTTGGGCGCCGATTTAAAAACGGCACGTAGCGGTATTTTGTTCGCGGCTTTCTTAAAGCTATTAATGCCCGTTATTGTTGTTTTACCAGGAATTGCGGCCTTTGTTTTATATCAAAATGGTCATTTTCAAACCGAAATGTTACAGGACGGA
>JAYURX010000316.1:0-8472 GCA_043755965.1 Flavobacterium sp.
CATAAGCTCTTGCATCATTTGCTCTCCAAAAAACATCATCTTTTAACCCTTGAAAACCAGGATTATTAAATTTCACATCTTCCTGGCAAGAAGAAAAAGCGAGAACAATTATAAACAGGGACAAAAATCTTTTCATTTTTTCAATGTATTTATCCACAAAAATAGCTTTTTAATGCAAAAATGCTAACAAAATTTAAAAAAAATAATGTTAAAGTGAGAGGTGGAAGCGACTTAATATTTAAAAAGATGCGATTCGATTAGTTTGTTTTCAAAAAAAAGTTATCTTTGCACCCTTAAAATAATCGAGGTCGTGTACCTCAAATTAATCAAAAAGATTATGTCAGTAAAAATTAGATTACAAAGACACGGTAAAAAACAAAGACCTTTTTACTGGATCGTAGCAGCTGATGCTAGATCAAAAAGAGATGGTAGATACCTTGAAAAATTAGGAACTTACAATCCAAACACCAATCCTGCAACTATTGATTTAAACCTTGACCAAGCGGTACAATGGTTACACAATGGAGCACAACCAACTGATACTGCAAGAGCTATCCTTTCTTACAAAGGTGCTTTAATGAAACACCACCTTGATGGTGGAGTTCGTAAAGGAGCTTTAACGCAAGAGCAAGCTGATGCAAAATTGGCTAAATGGTTGGAAGAAAAAGCCGGAAAAGTTGACACTAAAAAAGAAGGTTTATCAAAAGCGCAGGAAGCTGCTAAAGCAAAAGCTTTAAAAGCTGAAAAAGTTGCCAATGACAAACGTGCTGCTGCCGCTGTTGAAGCTGCAAAAGTAGTAGAAGAAGAAGTTGCTGAAGACACTGCAGTTGAAACTGTAGCTGATGAAGCTCCGGAAGCTGTTGCTGAAGTTGCTGTTGAGGAAACTCCTGCTGCTGAAGTAGCTGTGGAAGAAGTTTCAGAAGTTGTTGCTGAAGAAGCTCCGACTGAAGATGTTACTGTAGAAGAAACTCCAGAAGTTGTTGCTGAAGAAACTCCGACTGAAGAAGTTGTTGCTGAAGAAACCCCTGAGGTTGCTGAAGCTGCAACAGAAGAAGAAGCTCCTGCTGTTGCTGAGGCTCCTGCTGATGAAGCAAGCGAAGAAGAAAAAGAAGCTTAATACTTCAAGCAATTATGCGTAAAGAAGATTGCTTCTATTTAGGTAAAATTGCTAAAAAATTTAGTTTCAAAGGGGAAGTTCTACTCTATTTAGATACAGATGAACCCGAATTATATGAGAATATGGAATCAGTATTTGTTGAATTCAACAAAAATCTGGTTCCATTTTTTATTCAAAACAGTTCACTGCACAAAAATGATTTTCTTCGTGTTCAATTTGAAGATGTGGATTCCGAAGAAGAAGCCGATAGTATTCTCAACTGCGAAGTTTATCTTCCACTTACTATGTTGCCAAAACTTTCTGGCAACAAATTCTATTTCCATGAAGTGATTGGTTTTGAAATCGAAGACAAGCGTTTAGGTGTTTTCGGTAAAATTGTCTCCATAAATGATACTAATGCCCAACCTTTATTTGAAGTATTGAATGGCGACGTTGAAATGCTGATTCCGATGATTGACCATTTCCTGGTCGAAATTGACCGCAAGAACAAAAAAGTCGTGATGGATTTACCGGAAGGCTTGGTGGAAATGTACCTTTAATATAAAATTCCAATATTTTAAATTCCAAATTCCAACCATATGGACAAACCTTATGACTTAGAGGAAAGAACTTTTTTATTTGCTAAAGAATGTAGACTTTATATCCAAAAGTTGCCAAAAACTATTTCAAATATTGAGGACGGAAAACAATTAATTCGATCATCAGGTTCAGTTGGAGCAAATTATATTGAAGCAAATGAAAAGCTTGGTGATAAAGATTTATCTTTTCGATTAAAAATTGCAAGAAAAGAAGCAAAGGAATCAAAATATTGGCTACGATTGTTACAAGAGTTAAATCCTGAACTCACAACCGTTTCTGAAAATTTAATCTTTGAAGCTGAAGAATTGAGAAAAATACTTTCGACTATAATTTCAAAGACATCTTAACTAACGTGATTTCAAATTATTGGAATTTGGAATTTTAAATATTGGGGTTTTGGCTAAATTTTCATTTAAAAATTTTGACATTCATCAAGACCGTTGCGCCATGAAAATTGGCACCGATGGCGTTTTGCTTGGCGCATGGTGTCCCATTGATAATAATCCTTTTTCAGTTTTGGACATAGGTGCCGGAACCGGGATTTTATCCTTAATGTTAGCCCAAAGAAGCAGCGCCAATCAAATTGATGCAATCGAAATTGACGAAGACGCTTTCGAACAATGCGTAGAAAATTTTGAAAGTTCACCTTGGTCAGACCGATTGTATTGCTATCACGCCGGTTTGGATGAATTTATGGAAGAGCCGGAAGACGAGTACGACATTATCATTTCAAACCCACCATTTTATCCCGAAAATTATAAAACCGAAAGCGAACAGCGGGATTTGGCACGTTTCCAGGATGCGTTGCCTTTTGAAGATTTGATTGAAGCTGCCAATTTATTGCTTTCCGAAAACGGGATTTTTTCTGTTATTATTCCTTTTAAGGAAGAAGAAAAATTCATCGCCTTAGCCAAAGATTTTGCATTGTATCCTTTTAAAATTACGCGCGTAAAAGGAACACCAACTACCGAAATTAAAAGAAGTTTGTTGGCTTTTTCCTTTGCCAAAAAAGAAAAAATTGAGTCCGACGAACTTGTCATTGAAACTTCCAGGCATCAATATACCGAAGACTACATTGCTTTGACCAGAGATTTTTATCTCAAGATGTAAGTTTAACTTGTCGCATTCCAACTTTTAACAAACTGTTCTGAATTTAAGTAAGGCAATTTGACTAATTTTAGTGATTAATGTCAATCTCACATTTAATACTCATGTCAAAAACTACTTTTATATTTTTTTTATTGCTTTCCTGTGTCTGCTTTTCGCAAAATCAAAAACTCATCCATGGAAAAGTTTCCTACCAGGATAGTTATCAAAAAAACATAGACGTTATCAATTTTACTACTAAAAAACTAACCCAAACCAATACTTTGGGCGAATTTGACATAGAGGCTAAAGCTAATGATGTCCTTATTTTCATGTCCGAAAGCTTTGCCGATCAGAAATATACCCTGACTGCCAAAGACTTTGAAAAAAGCTTGCTGCTTATTAAACTCATAGAGAAACCTGTTCCGCTCGAAGAAGTCGTAATACGGCAGATTAAAGCTATAAAAATTGAAGCTACTTCCTATAATGGCATAAAGATGGCGCAACTGGAAAGACAACAATCAAACCCTGTCAACAAAGACATTTATACTGGTGAAATACCATTAGGAATGGACTTCATCCAGATTGGGAAAATGATTGGAAAATTATTTAAAAGCAAAAACCCAAAACCGAAAGCTCCGGAAGAAAAAATAACCTTTAAGGAGTATGCTAAAGCTAATTTTGACGAA
Organism: Flavobacterium sp.; assembly: GCA_043755965.1. Taxonomy (GTDB): domain Bacteria; phylum Bacteroidota; class Bacteroidia; order Flavobacteriales; family Flavobacteriaceae; genus Flavobacterium. The sequence goes on from JAYURX010000316.1 coordinate 3,472, forward strand.
TCCTTTTTTTCTAAAACGCTGGAGTTAAAAAATCTAGAAATTCCCAGGTTTATTGATTATTGCGATGCCGATCCGCAATCAAAAACGGTAATCGAAAAAGATGAATTGGCCATTTTGGAATTTCTGCTCACCAAAAAAGCCGAATTTAAAAATTTAAAATAGTGGTTACTCAAATGCAACCTAGCCCGGACCTGCCGGCAGGCAGGTTGTAATGGCATCCTTTTGTTTTGTCATGCTGAGCTTGTCGAAGCACAAAACAAAAGATATAGCGTACAGCTGGAATAAGCTCCTAAACTTCGACAAGCTCAGTTTGACAAAAATAACTATTGTTGATTGAGATTTTGATTAAGATTATGTAGCTTTGCAAACGTTTTCGTAAACCAAAAATTTTAAAATGAGACCAGATTTATTTCAAGCTCCTGATTACTACAATTTAGATGATTTATTGACCGAAGAGCACAAATTAGTTCGTGATTCTGCCCGTGCGTGGGTAAAACGTGAAGTTTCTCCCATCATTGAAGAGTATGCGCAACGCGCCGAATTTCCAAAGCAAATCATTAAAGGTTTGGGCGAAATTGGTGGTTTTGGCCCATACATCCCGGAAGAATATGGCGGTGCCGGCTTAGACCAGATTTCGTATGGCTTAATCATGCAGGAAATTGAAAGAGGCGATTCTGGTGTTCGTTCCACTTCATCGGTACAATCGTCATTGGTGATGTATCCTATTTGGAAATTTGGAACAGAAGAACAACGAAAAAAATATTTGCCAAAATTAGCAACCGGAGAATTCATGGGTTGCTTCGGATTGACAGAACCGGATCACGGTTCGAATCCATCTGGAATGACAACCAACTTCAAAGATATGGGCGACCATTATTTATTAAATGGTGCCAAAATGTGGATTTCAAACTCACCATTTGCAGATATTGCTGTAGTTTGGGCCAAAGATGAAACCGGAAGAATTCACGGATTGATTGTAGAACGCGGTATGGCAGGATTCACCACTCCGGAAACGCATAACAAATGGTCACTTCGTGCTTCGGCTACTGGTGAATTGATTTTTGATAACGTTAAAGTGCCAAAAGAAAACCTAATGCCGGGAAAATCAGGATTGGGTGCACCAATGCAATGTTTGGACTCAGCCCGTTATGGAATCGCTTGGGGTGCAATCGGTGCCGCAATGGATTGTTATGATACGGCTTTGCGTTATGCTAAAGAAAGAATTCAGTTTGGCAAGCCTATAGCTTCATTTCAATTACAACAAAAGAAACTAGCAGAAATGATTACCGAAATCACCAAAGCGCAATTATTGACTTGGAGATTGGGTGTTTTGAGAAATGAAGGTAAAGCGACAACTGCTCAAATTTCGATGGCAAAAAGGAATAACGTAGACATGGCAATTCACATTGCACGTGAAGCTCGTCAAATTCTGGGTGGAATGGGAATCACAGGAGAATATTCCATCATGCGCCATAGCATGAATCTGGAATCAGTGATTACCTATGAAGGAACGCATGATATCCACTTGCTAATCACCGGTGCAGACATCACCGGAATTCCTGCTTTCAAATAATATCAGACAATAGAAAAAAATTATACAAAATGCTTCTCATTTACGGGAAGCATTTTTACTTTTACGCCGTTTCAAATCTATTTGACTATTGCAACCGTATATATTTTAAAAAACAGCTATGAACATTTCTATCATCAACGAAAAAATCCAATCTCAGAAAGACATATTATTGCAGCATCCTCTTTACGAAAAAGTAAAAACCATGGATGATTTGCATCAGTTTTTGGAAAGCCATGTCTATGCTGTCTGGGATTTTATGTCTCTCCTTAAAGCGTTACAAAGTAAACTTACCTGCACAACAACTCCTTGGTTTGCCTCACAAAATCCTGAAACACGCTATTTGATTAACGAAATTGTTTTGGCAGAGGAAAGCGATCTGACGTTGGACGGAAAGCGTTTAAGCCATTTTGAAATGTATGTTGACGCCATAAAAGATTGTGGCGCCCAAACTACAGAATTAGAGTCTTTTATGAAAAATGTAGTAGCTACCAAAAATGTATTTATCGCTATAAAACAAAGTGATTTACACCCAAAAATAAAAGCTTTTTTAGACTTCACTTTCCGTATTATTGAAGAAGGAAAAACACATAAGATTGCGGCAGCTTTTACCTTCGGGAGAGAAGATTTGATTCCGAACATGTTTACCGAAATCCTGAAAAATTTTCAACAGAATTTCCCTGAAACAGATTTGTCCAAACTGATTTATTACTTTGAAAGACACATCGAATTGGATGCCGATGAACATGGTCCGATGGCAATGCAAATGATAACAGAACTTTGTCAGGATGACAAACACAAATGGGCAGCCGTTGAAGAAGTTTCGATTTTGGCACTCGAAAAAAGAATTGGGCTTTGGGACGCCATTGAAGAAAAAATCGAAGCTAAACTAGAACTGGCATAACCAAAATCGTTGCTTAACCTACAAATAATCAGAGTTCATCGCTTTTTTTATTGCTTCGGAGCAATCTCTATTTCCAATCCCTCAATGGCTTCTGTTATTGGAATCTGACAACCTAATCGGCTGTTTTCTTTCACATGATAAGCTTCCCAAAGCATCGCTTCTTCATCAGAGTTTCGCTCCAATGAAATAACATCGTTCAACACATAACACTGACACGAAGCACACATCGCCATGCCGCCACAAATACCAATAGTTCCTTCTTCGGCAAGTTCATAGGCACGAATCACTTCCATGACATTCATATTCATGTCGGTTGGAGCCTGCACTTCGTGGGTAACGCCTTCGCGGTCTGTTATTTTTATGGTAACGTCTTGTGACATTGGTTATTTTTTACAATAATGGCTGGAATTTTCTACCGGATATTTTTTTTCTAAATCAATGTTGTTAAATCCGGTTCCGGTTCCCCAGGAAAATACTTTTTCAAAAAAAGGAAGTAACTTATTGTCTTTTATCTTTTCCAAAAAATAGACTTCGTGTTCTTTTTCCTTGATTCCCATTTCATAAAGTACTTGGTCATATTTTGAAATTCCGAGTGAGTTAAAAAAGTGTTTCATCCTGAAGTATTCACACACATTGCCGCTTTCCAATCTTCCGGCAAAATAAAAAGGCATAAACCAACCAATAACATAACAACTTCCTGAAATGATTTTTCCAATGATATGAAACTTGATTTCATACCATTTTGAGATTGGAATATCAAAATCGTTCATGATTTGCAAAACCTCATCGCGGTGATTCCATTCGTCAAGTTCAATTTGTCTAATGGCTGCTTTCTGGATTGGATCTTTGACAGAACCTGCATGTCCCTGATAAGCAAAAGACGCTGCTTTCTCGGCAGAATAGGCTTTCTTTAAAAGGTCTATTAATTCGGGGTGATTAAGTTGCATTTAGTCTATCGATTTTACTACCGGTTTTTCCGCTTCTTTTCGTGTTCCGTCAAAGCCGTCAATGCCCGAAACGGTAGTGTATTTCAACACATATTTTTTTCCTGGATTTAGTCTCTGATAGACGCTTTGGCACATTAAAGTCGCTTCGTGAAAACCACACAAAATCAGTTTTAATTTTCCCGGATAGGTATTCACATCGCCAATGGCGTAAATCCCCTCAATATTGGTTTGATAATCTAAAGCGTTGTTTACTTTGATAGCATTTTTTTCGATTTCCAATCCCCAATTAGCGATTGCACCAAGTTTTGGTGTCAATCCGAATAGCGGAATAAAATAATCGGTTTTGATGTTTCTATGGGCGCCATTTTCATCAATGTCAATTGATTCCAAATGTTCGGCGCCATTAAGTCCAACCACTTCCGCCGGAGTTATTAAATGAATCCTTCCTGATTTTTTGTATTCCTGTAATTTTTCTACCGAATCTAAAGCGCCACGGAATTCATTTCTTCGGTGAATGAGCGTCACTTCTGAAGCTACATCTGCCAGAAAAATACTCCAATCGAGCGCCGAATCACCGCCGCCGGCAATGACTATTTTTTTATTGCGGAACAGTTCAGGATCTTTTACAAAATACTCTATCCCTTTGTCCTCATAAAAAGTAATATCATCAATAATTGGTTTTCTTGGTTCAAAACTTCCCAAACCACCTGCAATGGCTATTGCTTTGGCATGATGTTTTGTGCCTTTATTTGTAGTTACGATAAAGGTTCCATCCTCTAATTTATCAATGGTTTCGGCATTCTCGTTTAATGTAAATCCAGGTTGGAATTGTTTGATTTGTTCCATTAAATTGGAAACCAAATCGCCTGCTAAAACTTCGGGGAAACCCGGAATATCATAAATGGGTTTCTTGGGATATAATTCGGAAAGCTGCCCGCCAATCTGTGGCAAGGCATCAATAATATGGCATTTAAGTTTCAATAATCCCGCTTCAAAAACAGCAAAAAGTCCTGTTGGTCCGGCTCCGATTATTAGTATATCTGTTTCAATCATTTTTTGTAAGTTTCAGTAACCGCGTTAGGGATTGCAGCAAGTACCTTGTACTGCGGAAAGCCCGACCTCGTTTTTTGGAACGAGGTAACGCCCATCCTTCGACTCCCGACACTTCGGGACAGGATGAGATTATGCAATATTTACAACCGTTTCAATTTGCGGTGCGTACTTTTTGATGGTAGTTTCCACGCCGGCTTTCATTGTACTCATGCTCAAACTACAACCCGTGCACGCGCCTTCAAGTCTTACTTTTACGTGTTTTTCATCTTCAATGGAAACCAATTTGATATCACCACCATCTGAATTCAGAAAAGGTCTGATTTCATCCAATGCTCTTTCAATGTTTAAAGTCAATTCTGCTGTGTTCATAATTAGACATTTTAGATTTTTAGATTGTTAGATCATTAGAATTTAGATTATTAGATTTTTCATCAGTAGTCTAAAATTCTAAGTAGTGTAAGAAGTCTATTTTTTGTTTACGGCTGAACATCCAGCCATGGTTGTTATTTTGATTGCTTCTGTTGGCG
>JAYURX010000317.1:0-1512 GCA_043755965.1 Flavobacterium sp.
CAAAGGCAATACTAAAAATGGTAAAAATCCGTTATTACTATACGCTTATGGTTCGTATGGTGTGACTATGGATTGTCATTTTTCATCCGTTCGGTTATCGCTTTTGGACCGTGGATTTATTTATGCGATTGCCCACATTCGTGGCGGAGAAGATTTAGGAAGACAATGGTACGACGACGGAAAGTTATTGAAAAAGAAAAATACGTTTACCGATTTCATTGATTGTTCCCAATTTGTGATTGATAAAAAGTACACTTCAACACAACATTTATACGCCGAAGGTGGCTCTGCTGGTGGACTTTTGATGGGTGCTATCATCAATATGGCACCCAATTTATATAACGGTGTTGTCGCGCAAGTGCCGTTTGTGGATGTGGTAACAACGATGCTTGACGATACAATTCCGCTAACAACGGGAGAATATGACGAATGGGGAAATCCAAATGTGAAAAAATATTATAATTATATGCTTTCGTATTCGCCTTATGATAATGTAACAGCACAAGCGTATCCTAACCTGTATATTTCAACCGGTTTGCACGATTCTCAGGTACAGTATTGGGAACCAGCGAAATGGGTCGCCAAATTGCGGGTTTTGAAAACAAATAATAATCAGTTATATTTGGATACAAACATGGATGCAGGACATGGTGGCGCATCGGGAAGGTTTGAAGCCATTAAGGAAATAGCCAAAGAATACAGTTTTTTGTTAGATTTAGAAGGAATAAAAACATAGTTTAAAATATTTTATTAAATTTGCAGAGTTTAGAAGTCCGTAAAAATGGCTTCATAATATGCCTTGACTAGTTTATTTATGAAACAAGATATAAAAGCTCACGATAATGTATTAGGCCTAATAGGGAATACACCTCTAATTAGACTGAACAAAATCACCGAATCTTTACCAGGAAATTTTTACGCTAAGGTTGAAGCTTTCAATCCGGGACATTCCACCAAAGACAGAATTGCGTTATATATTATAGAAGAGGCAGAAAGACAAGGAATCCTTTCTCCGGGAGATACTATCATCGAAACGACTTCGGGTAATACCGGTTTTAGTTTGGCAATGGTAAGTATTATCAAGGGATACAACTGCATCTTAGCGGTTAGTTCTAAATCTTCCAAAGATAAAATTGATATGTTGCGCAGCTTGGGCGCCAAGGTATATGTTTGTCCGGCTCACGTTTCTGCTGATGATGAGCGTTCTTACTACAATGTGGCTAAGCGTTTACACGAAGAAACTAAAGGTTCAATCTATATCAATCAGTATTTCAATCAATTGAATATTGATGCACATTATAAATCAACCGGTCCTGAAATTTGGGAACAGACTAACGGAAAAATTACACACTTAATTGCGTGTAGCGGAACCGGAGGAACAATCTCTGGCGCAGCCAAATATTTAAAGGAAAAAAATCCAAATATCAGGGTTTTAGGTGTTGATGCTTTTGGTTCGGTATTGAAAAAATACCACGAAACCAAAGAGTTTGATGCTGATGAAATCTATCCATA
>JAYURX010000318.1:0-1510 GCA_043755965.1 Flavobacterium sp.
GTAATTGTTATAGCTGCAACCAACAGGGCTGATGTGTTAGACAAAGCTTTGATGCGTGCAGGGCGTTTTGACAGGCAAATTTATGTTGACTTACCAGACATCCGTGAAAGGAAGGAAATCTTTGAAGTACACTTAGCACCACTTAAAAAAGTAGAAAATTTAGACACTGAATTCCTGGCCAAACAAACCCCTGGTTTTTCGGGTGCTGATATTGCTAACGTTTGTAACGAAGCAGCATTAATTGCAGCCAGAAATAACAAATCTGCTGTTGACAAGCAAGACTTTTTAGATGCTGTCGACCGAATTGTTGGCGGGTTAGAAAAGAAAAATAAAATCGTAACCACTGATGAGAAACATGCTATTGCTGTTCACGAAGCAGGTCATGCAACCGTAAGTTGGATGCTTGAACATGCAGCGCCATTAATAAAAGTTACTATCGTACCAAGAGGGCAAAGTTTAGGTGCAGCCTGGTACTTACCGGAAGAAAGATTAATTGTTCGTCCGGAGCAAATGCTTGATGAAATGTGCGCCACCATGGGTGGAAGGGCCGCAGAGAAAGTTATTTTTAATAAAATTTCAACCGGTGCTTTGAGCGATTTGGAAAAAGTAACCAAACAGGCTCGCGCTATGGTTACCATCTATGGTTTGAATGACAAAATAGGTAACATCACATATTATGATTCAACCGGACAAAGTGAATATAATTTCTCAAAACCTTATTCTGAAGAAACAGCATTAGTAATTGATAGAGAAATTTCAATTATGATTGAAAATGAATATCAAAGAGCCATAAAAATTTTAGAAGATAATAAAGAGAAACTGGAACAACTTGCCGCAATCCTGATAGAAAAAGAGGTTATTTTTAAAGATGATCTAGAAACTATTTTTGGTAAAAGGCCTTTTAACATCCCACTTGAAGAAACGGATATAGTATAACCAACGTTTTTTAACATTTTTTTAAAATCTTAATTCAAAACATACTTTTGAATTAAGATTTTTTTATCTTTGAAGGATTTCAATTTTAAACTAGATTATACCATAACAAGCATGAGTCTTTTCAGAAAAATTTTTGGCACCGGTAATGATGCCTCTGACGAAGAAAGTCAAAGCGAATTCAACAATACACCTTCAAGCTTTTCATTACTTCCCGTAGATGAAAAGTTCACTTATAACTTCAAAAAAAATGGCGGTAAATTTTTATACTGTGAAAATTTAAACGAAGTAAAAGATCAATTTCTGAATATTTTAGAGGAAAATGATTGGTTTGAATGTGAAGCCTTATGTTACGAGCCAAAGCTTTATAGCATGTTGGACGAAAATAAGTTAAAATACGATAAACCAGCCAGTCCAAAATTTCTATTCGCCAGTTGTGAAAACCTGATTGCCGATGAAGGTTCTGTACTTTTTTCTTCGAATCAAATCAAGCAAAACAAACCAAATGATTTGCCCAGCAATATCATTATTTTAGCGACAACCAGTCAAATTTTAGAAGCAAAAAGCGATGGTCTTC
>JAYURX010000319.1:0-3554 GCA_043755965.1 Flavobacterium sp.
GAAATCAGCTGGCCCGATTTGGTAATGAAGGCATTTGTACTGAGAGTAGCATTAAGCGAGCATTCACATTATGCGACACCGATAATCAATTACGACAAAAGCAAGGAAAAAGGTCATCCGTTTGCGTACCACGTATACGGAACAGCCATTCTTGAAGTTACGGTAGATTGTCTGAAAGGAACCTACGATTTTGACAGCGTGAATATTGTTCACGATTTCGGGAAAAGTATGAATACCGACATTGACAACGGTCAGATTGAAGGTGGACTGGTGCAGGGCATTGGCTGGATGACATTGGAGGAAATAGTTTATAACGACCAGGGAAGATTGCTTTCCAACGCACTTTCCACATACAAAGTTCCGGATATTTATTCGGTGCCAAAGCAAATTAACATACAGCATTTAGAAACAGAAGGTCATGATTTGGCCATAAAGAAATCAAAAGCAGTAGGCGAGCCACCATTGATGTATGGAATAGGTGCCTACTTCGCCATTCGGAATGCTGTAAAAGCCTTTAATCCTAATGCGGATTTGGCTGTGAATGCGCCGTATACTCCGGAAAAAGTATTGATGGATTTATATAGGGAAGTATAATTTAAATAAATAGAATTAAAATGAGGAAATCGTTAATCATTTGCTTCACATTACTTTCAGTAGTATTGTGTTTAGGTCAAAAATATAATTCAATAAAATTTGACACAGTAAACAGGAATACATCTGCAAAAGAATTGTTTTTTAAAAAAATAATTGAAAGAGACCACATAGTATACGAAGATGAAGGTAAAACATACAATGTTGTCGAGGCCTTTGAAAAATTTAAGCAAACAAATGATGCAGTCCAATATGACCTCAAAACTGAAAATGAAAAAGGAGTAAAAATTATCGGGAAACTTTATGCAATTGAAAGGTATATAGATTCTGAAACAATTTTCAAATACGACAATTTAAGCTTTAACCGCTTTTTAATTTTTTCAGATACTAATGACAAAACCGTTGCATATAAACTGCTTAATGATAATCAGGATGAAACTGAGTTGAATAAATTTATAACTAAATATACGGGACTTTATAAAAGCTCAGTAAACAGGGATGATGATTACATTTTTGAATTGGATAATTTCACAATCCTTTTAAAAAAGTCAAATAATAATGAAGTTTCCCCTATGTCAATGGGTGACCCTTCTCCCAAGTCGGCGACTGAATCTTCTGCCGCAGAAGCAAATAAATCAGAACAGCAATCGGCGTTGGCAGCTATTGAATTCATAGTTATTTTTAAAAACTTAACTTCAGATTTAAAAAATTATTTAGAGGAGAATATTTACTCCCAATAATTCATCCGCATCTTTCCAACATAACCTGATAGCGCGGATTTATAATCCATGCTAAACAAATAAAAAACCTCAGGAAGTTCTTTTCAACTCGTCAGCATAAGACACGGTGCAAGTTCTTCTCGAAACGATTATTCAGATTCCTTTTACAGTAGTACCTAATGCCAAAACAACGAATCCAATTAGCAATAGCGTGTAATTATATTCTCTTAATACCTGGACATCTGCAAAATGTCCAATAATTCCAAGTATACCACAAATCAATCCTATAATCCTGGTAATTTTCTTTGGTGCTGAAGGGTTGTTCATAATGAAGGGTCCGAAAATTAGTTGCGGATAACCAAATATAAACTATACATTTGAATAAAGCAGCAATTCGGTTTACATTTTTTGCAAACAGACAACCGAGAACCGACAACCTGTCTGCCGACAGGCAGGCTATTTAGCTGCCCTGTTCTCCAAAATTTTCTTAAACGAACGACCTCTGATTTCATCTAAAGTCAAACCTGTTGCCAAAACTTCTTCTTCGGTAATGGCACCGCTGTTTAAGGCACGGAGGAAGTAATTCAATAAGCCCTGTCCCGTTGCTGCATCGTCAAATACATCTCCGATTAGTGTGGCACGTGCTGCTTTTTCTACAAAGGTTTTTAAACGGTCAACGGCATCGTCATAGCTTTCCAAAAAGAACGCATATACCGCCGCATAACGCATCGGGAACTGCGCGGGGTTTAAATCCCAACCTTGGTAATAGCCATTCCACAACGAGTGACGGATATGGTCATAACCTTTTTTCCACGCTCTGTGAACTACTTCCCTATTTTCTTTTTCCTGTTGCGGAGTCAAATCGCCACGGTGCGGACCAATAGGCATCGTATTCGTAGCGCCATCGCTAAGCCAGATTCCGGTGTGTGCCAGCGCCACTTTTGTCACGTGATGTGCAAAATCGCAAACGGGATGATCCATTTCCTGATATTTTGCCGTAATGCTGCAGCTTGCTGTATAATCATAAGTTCCAAAATGCATCGCGATACATCTTCCCTGAGCCGCTTTTATAAATCGGTATAAAGGGTTTGTTCCGTCAATATCCATAATAGCCTGCGTAGTTTCCACCATCATTTCCATTTTCAAGGTTCCTTTTGCCAAGCCTAATTCTTCTTCCAAAATGGTGAAGAAATTTGCTAAGGTTTCCGGTTGCTCGGGAATGGTAACTTTTGGCAGCATCACTACAAAATTATCAGGTAATTTACCGCCAGTTTCTTTAATCAAAGTGCTTACAAAAATATCCAGCGTACGCAAACCTCTTTCCTTCATTTCTTCTGTAAAAGGTTTGATACGAATACCAATAAATGGCGAAAGCGTTTTATCTTTCATTCCTTTGGCTACTTCTTTTGCTGTTGATTCTGCCGTTGTATCTTCCTCTTCATTGCTTCGGTTTCCGTAACCATCTTCAAAATCGATACGAAAATCTTCAATCGCCTCCGATTTTAATTTGGCCACAACCTTATCATAAATACGTTTGCTGAAATCAGTTCCGCCAGTCAAACCAAAAGCTTTTCCAAAAACTTCATGGTTCGGCGCATAAGTTTCTAATATTTCCAAGGCACGATGTCCAAGCGCAATAGGCGCATCCGATTTAAACAGGTTAGCTCCACCATATAAGGTATGCACGGGTTGACGCTCGCTTCGGTCACCAGGATATATTTCATTAAAAGTCGAATTGGCTTTGCTTAAACTGTTGAACAATTGTTCTTTTTTATTACTAGGAATGGTCATAATATTTTTTTTTGGTCTATTCTCTATATTCTTTAATCTAGAAATCTAATGATCTAACAATCTAAAAAGTCTAACTTCCTCTATAAGTACTATACCCAAAAGGATTAACTAACAAAGGAACATGATAATGTGTTTCGTCAAAAGTGCTGAAAATGATTTCTACTTTTGGATAAAAGGTTTTGGTTTTTGAATAATAGCTTCCGGTGTCGAAAACCATTTTGTAGGTATCTGGTTTTAGGTTTCGCTCCTGCGGAAGTAAGTCTGGAATTCTACCATCAGCATTGGTAACGCCTTGCGCGATAGTTTGCCAAATGTTATTTCTGAAAGCCTGTAACTTTATTGAAATGTCCTTTCCCGGAATTCCGGTTGAGGTATCCAAAACGTGTGTCGTGATTTGGCTTACTTTCAGGAAACTGAAATCGCCATCAGGCAGCATTTTCTTAAAACGGATAA
>JAYURX010000320.1:0-1508 GCA_043755965.1 Flavobacterium sp.
TTCCTTCCTAACGTTGGCGAGGAACTTTCTTGCAAAAAAATTAATTCCTACAACAATAATGTAAGAAATAATCCGTTTCTTTACGTAAGAACAAAAACAGCTTTATTAATTAAAAACAATTTACATTATGATTAATGCCATCAACATTAGTATTCTTCGCAACGCAGAGTACTTACAATTTATGAAAAATGTGGCGTCGTTAGTGCAAGCTAATGACCCAGCAGTATTGAACGTTGCAACACAACACACTAACCTAAACAACTCAATCGCAGTACTTGATGGGTTGTTTAAAACACAATTGGCCAACGAAATAACAGAGGAATTGGTACTCATTGACGAGCGCCGCGACAAAGCCATCAATGGTTTAAGCAGTGTAGTTTCGGGATATATGTATCACTTTGATACGGTCTTGGCACAGGCTGCTACCGTGCTCAATGATAGGATTAAAGTTTATGGTTCGGGTATTGCAAAGCAAAATTACCAAGCAGAAACCGCCAGTATCTCTAGTCTGGTATCCGACTGGGAAGGCAAGCCTCAATTATCTGATGCCTTAACGGCACTTCAGTTAACTACTTGGAAGGATGAACTAAAGGCGGCAAATGTCTTGTTTGACGGGCGTTATTTAGCAAGAACGCAAGAATATGGAGCCGCAAATCCTGATACTATAAAAGCAAAAAGAGAAGAAACCAATGCGGTGTATTATACTTTGAGAGATTTTTTAAATTCTTTTAGCATAGTACAACCTTCTGTGGCCAACACTAAAACGGCTAATGAAATTAACGCTTTGGTAGAACAGTACAATACACTTTTGGCCAACAGGCTTGCCAATGGCGTGGAAGAAGAAACGCCAACACCATAAGAAAAGAAAGCCCCTCAGTGAGGGGCTTCTTATTTAAGCTATACTAATTATTTTCCAGTGAGGAGATTACTTCCTACCTCGTAATGACTTATCCCATTACTTCTTTTACTTTTTTACCAATCTCAGCTGGCGAATCAACCACGTGGATTCCACATTCTCTCATGATGCGTTTTTTGGCTTCGGCTGTATCATCGGTACCACCAACAATTGCTCCGGCATGCCCCATAGTTCTTCCTTTTGGTGCAGTTTCACCGGCGATAAAACCAACAACCGGTTTGCGGTTACCATCAGCTTTTATCCATTTTGCAGCATCGGCTTCCAATTGACCTCCAATTTCTCCAATCATTACAATACATTTGGTTTCCGTGTCATTCATCAACAATTCAACCGCTTCTTTAGTTGTAGTTCCAATAATTGGATCGCCTCCAATTCCTATCGCCGTTGTAATTCCCATGCCTTGTTTTACTACTTGATCAGCTGCTTCATAAGTCAAAGTTCCCGATTTAGAAACAATTCCAACAGTGCCTTTTTTGAAGACAAAACCCGGCATAATACCCACTTTAGCTTCTTCCGGAGTAATAACTCCAGGACAGTTTGGACCAATTAATCTACAGTCTCTATCTTTGATATATTCGTATGCCTTGATCAT
>JAYURX010000321.1:0-3553 GCA_043755965.1 Flavobacterium sp.
TTAGGGCATTATTTCCTGCGTCATATTGAAAGAAACTCAACGCTATTGTTTTTGGTTCCGGCCGATGCAGATGATATCAAAAAGGAATACGAAATCCTGCTAGACGAATTACGTCGTTACAATCCGGAAATGCTGGACAAGGATAAATTGTTGGTTGTTTCCAAATGTGATATGCTTGATGAGGAATTAAAAGCCGAACTCAAAGCACAACTCAGAAAGGAAATTAAAGGAATTCCGTTTATGTTTATTTCTTCTGTTGCGCAGCAAGGCTTAACGGAATTAAAAGACAAACTTTGGGAAATGCTCAACGTTGATATGGAAGAACCGGAAAACAGTCATGGTTTATAAATAGAAAATCCCGTCTCGTTCTAAAAAACGAGACGGGATTTTCACTTCAAATAGTTTTATTTAATTGCAATAGCGGCGCTAGCCGGTCCGGCAAGAGGCATGATAGTTACTTTTTTAAATCCGGCTTCTTTAACCCAGGATTCAAAGTCAGCTCCTGTAAAATCGAAAGCCACTCCAAATTCAATCAACATGTTGAGCGACATCGATAAACCAAAAACATTCTTTTTCCGCTCGTCATCAATAAGGGCTTCCACGGCAATAAAAGTGCCGCCTTCGGGTAGAGCATTATATGCTTTTTTAATCAGCATCTTTTTGTTCTCAAGATCCCAGTCATGTAAAATCATACCCATGGTGATGACATCTGCTTTTGGGAATTCGTCAGTAAAAAAGTCGATGGAACCTGTTTTTACCTTGTCACTCAGGCCATGTGCAGCAATTGTTTCGAGGGCTATTGGTTCCACAGCGGGTAAGTCCAATGTGGTGCAGCTCATGTGTGGATTGTGTTTGGCTACCTGAATCGATAAGATGCCGGCAGCTCCCCCAACATCACAAAGCGTTTTGTAAGGTGAAAAATCAAACTGATTGGCAAGAGCCATAAAATTGCCCGCCGAGATGCCTGACATAGCTTGTATAAATTGTTTTAAGCGTACCGGATCAGAATACAATTCCTCAAACATTGACTTGCCACTATATTTCAATTCATTTTGAGGTTTACCGGTAAGAAGTGCTTCATCCAAATCAGCCCAAAATCGAAACAGCCGGTCGTTTAGCATTTCAAGAATTCCGCCTATGTAGGAAGGTTTATTTTTGTCTAAAAAGATATCGGTATCAACCGAATTGGAATATTGGGCATTGTCCCAAATTCCGTCCCGTTGTAAAAACCCTAAACCGGTTAGTAAGTCCAGAAAGTCATACACGTGACGGTCTGTGGCTTGAAAGGATAAGGCTTTTTTTATTTCAGCACCCGTCATCGATTTTTGTTTGGCTAACAAGGTAAATAATTCGAATTTTACGGCAGTCAACAGTACTTTGGAAGGCCAAAAACCTGTCCCGATTTGCATAATGTTTTGTGGGGTCGGTTGGTTAGGGTCATTGCTCATTTTAATAGAAGTTATTGGTTCTTAGTTATTTGACTAGCTAAGATACGAAAAATCCAAATACTTCCCAATAAAAAAATCCCGCTGGAAGTCGTGATTTTTTGCTAGTTTTTCTTTTGCCGGACTTTTTCTAATCTCAAAATCCATGTGTAACATAAGTATAGCAGTGCAAAACCAAAAACACCAAAGGAACAATCAATAAGTTGCCAATAGAGAGGAATCCCCCTTATGGCTCCGGCAATAAATGCCAAAGGAAAAACCATTACGCAGGCAATCATTCCGAACTGGATTACCCATATGTTTTTCACCGGATCTTTTAACGGTCCGATAAATGCAACTGCAATTACAATGTGTGCAAAAGCAAGCCAGTCTGTTCCATAGCTCAAATAGGGATAGTTTTGGTTTGTGCTTTTTACAGCTAAATATACCTCGTTAATCCAGTTTTGAAAATAGTCTGGGAATGAAGAAATATTAGCGTTCACGATGGCTAATTCTGTTTCAATAGGAAAGGCCGTGATTCCGCTTATTACCAAACCTACTATGAATAAGATGATTACCTTTTTTATCTGCTTTCTTAGCTTGTCTTCACTTTCTGCTTTCATACTGTTTAGGTTTAATCCTTAATCTTTCGCCATTCGACGAGGTTATTTTTATCCAATTTTAGTACTAAAAACTTTTTGTGTAAAGGAAAGGCACCGACTTTTTTGGCAAGGACTTCATAATATAAATAATCCTCGTTTGTACGGTCAGGTTCTCCAAGCATAGTTATTACTTCTTCTTTTGTTAAACCTTTTAGTTTCACTTTGTAAACCAGGTCATCGAGCATTTCGTCACGGTAGCTGTAATTGTCATCAGCGTCTTTGGCTTTCCAGAGTGCTGCGTCAAATGCCTTTTTGGGATTTTCTTCTTTATTGTCTTTACAGGACGAACAGCAAAGCGCAAGGACTGCTGCCATTAAACATATAATTTTCATACTTGAAGTTTAAAATTTATTTATAAAGCACTTTGAATTGCAAAGTAAAATAATATAATCAAACAATGCAAGTAAAATTTGAAAAAGTATACAGTAAGGGAATTAGCTTTTGGCGGAAGCCTTGATTTGCAAGGATTAAAAAATCATTAATGAATTAATTTTTTGGTAACCACGACATCATTGTCTAAAGTAATTTTTGCAATATAAACACCATTAGGGTAATTAAAAGCATCTGAAAATTGCTTTTTAATCTCAGGTAATGAATAGCTATTAATATGTTTTCCGGCTATATCATAAAGACTGATTTCTTTAATAAACTCACTCGATTCTATTCTAATTACATGATTGGAAATCGAAGCAAAAGTGTTTATATCACCAGGGTTGTTTGTTCCTAATGCATTGGTAACATATACTAATTCAAACCGATCATCAAATATACCCGCTGAGGTAGTAAAACTATAAGGCGATGCTTTTATATCATGGTCAATTGCCAGTAATTTGTCTCTTAGATAAACATTCTGATGAGCGCTAAAAATACCATCTATTTCATCTGTGTTTATAGAATACACCCCACCGTTTGTAATTTTGTAACCTAACGTCACTACATCATTTTCATCAAATGGTAATGCTTTGGCCTGAATTACTAATTTTCTGTTTCCTAACAAAGAATAAATGTTTATTTCATTGTTTGTAAAGACATCACCATCATAATATTTGTCAAAACCATTAGTTGCGTTGTTCATATAACCAACAAGAGTCTGTCTGAAAGTGGTGTCGCTATATAGGTTCAGCCAAATTCTGTTTTTCTCGTCGCTTTGCGCAGCATTTCCGGCTTTAAAAAATTGTGAATTAAAATCGGGAACACGCATATTGTTATTAAAACTGATTTGTCCATCGGCGAAAGCCTGAGCGAAGAAACCTTGTCCGGCTGCAATTTTTCCGTTAGGTTTTAAACTGGTATTAGTTGGGTCACTACTCGGCGATGTTCCAACACCACCTGATAAGTTCCAACTTCCATAATCTGTAATAGAGTAAGGACCACTTCCGGAATATAGCGTAACTGATGTCCAAAAGAATAATGTTCCTCCTAACTCGGTATTGTTGGAATAGGTCAACAATGAACTTGCACTAATAG
>JAYURX010000322.1:0-1507 GCA_043755965.1 Flavobacterium sp.
CGCACCGATGGACCTTTCGGGCCAATATCTGTAGAACCTAATTTGGTTTTCGTTTGTGATTCGAATACTGGTTCTTCCACTTTCACCGCAATTGCCGAAACAATAGACTTACGGATATCTGAAGCTTCAAAAGGCTTGTTATAAAACTCCTTGATGGTTTTTACAATCGCTTCGCGAAAAGCACCTAAATGTGTTCCGCCCTGCGTTGTATTCTGACCGTTTACAAACGAGTGATATTCTTCTGAATATTGTGACTTACTATGGGTCAAGGCGATTTCAATGTCTTCGCCAAGCAAATGAATAATTGGGTAAACGCAATCTTCCTCAGCAATGGTTTCTTCCAACAAATCCTTTAATCCATTATCGGAATAATACTTTTCGCCATTGTAATAAATGGTTAAACCCGTATTCAGATAACAGTAATTCTTGAGCATTTTGATGACATACTCATTGCGGTATTTGTAGTTTTTGAAAATGGTTTCATCGGCCACAAAGGAAACCTTGGTTCCTTTACGCTTGGTAGATTCTACAATATCTTCCTCTAAAGTTAGATTTCCTGCGGAGAATTCAGCGGCTTTTTGTTGGTTATCACGAACTGATTCCACACGAAAATAATTGGACAATGCATTTACCGCTTTGGTACCAACTCCGTTCAATCCTACCGACTTCTTAAACGCTTTGGAATCGTATTTTCCTCCTGTATTCATTTTGGAAACCACATCTACCACTTTTCCTAACGGAATGCCACGGCCATAATCGCGCACGGAAACCATTTTGTCTTTTATGGTTACTTCAATCACTTTTCCGGCACCCATAACAAACTCATCAATACAGTTATCAATGGTTTCTTTCAGAAGAATATAAATACCATCGTCGGGAGAAGAACCGTCACCGAGTTTTCCGATATACATTCCGGGACGCATACGGATGTGTTCCTTCCAGTCTAACGAACGGATATTGTCTTCTGTATATTGATTTTGCTCTTGCATTTAGGGTTTATCGAATTAACTGCGCGGTCTTGTTTAGTGCACAGACCTCGAGTGTGCTAATATATACAAATCAAAGGATTTTTGAAATGATAGTTGTCAAAGTTATTAAGAATGATATTGACAATGAAAGTGGGAAATGGGAAGTTGGGAGCTAAAAGTTTTTAATTTTTGTATCGGTCTATCCGAAATGTTGCAATTGAATTTCCATTTACATAAAGTGTCATATACCGGGATATATCCTTATTAATTAAAATGCTAAATTCCAGCGCATTATCTTTTTGGGTTGTATTGTAAACTTCCCCTAATTCATCATTCTTTTTTAATGAATACTGAATAGCGGCATCCGGACTTAAATTTAAGATTTTAAAAGTAGCTCTTTCATTTTGACAGATTTCAATCACACCATTTTTCGGCTCGATTATTTGATATTTTCCATTTAGTATATCATCCTGAATTAACGGTGCTTTTAAGAATTCACTTTTATCAACAATGGTATCAAACCATTTGCCTGTTGCCGG
>JAYURX010000323.1:0-1504 GCA_043755965.1 Flavobacterium sp.
GGCTTTAAAGTTTCCTTTAGCATCTGCCTCGATTTTCTGAATTGTTTCCCTACCGCTATTAATAAAAAGCGTTGTGCCGTTCTTATTGGCGATTTCAGCTTGAAAAGTCATGTTTTCCTGAGCAATGGCCAGAGATGATACGAATACGGTTAAAATAAAGCTAACTATTTTCTTCATAAGTGTGTTGTTTAATTTTTAAGATACCAAATATACTTGTTTTGTCATTTCGAAAAATAAAGATTAACTTAAATTTGATTTGACACTTCCTCCGTTTAATTAATATTTGTTTTTTACTTTTGCAAAAATCTTATACAATGTACAGAAGTCATAATAACGGAGAATTAAACGCTACACATATTAACAAAGAAGTGACACTTGCCGGTTGGGTACAAAAATCCCGCGACAAAGGGTTTATGATTTGGGTTGATTTGCGCGACCGTTATGGAATTACACAATTAATTTTTGACGAACAACGAACTAATAAAGCTGTTTTTGAAAAAGCAAAATCGCTTGGAAGAGAATTTGTAATTCAGGTAAAAGGAACTGTTATTGAGCGTGAGTCTAAAAATGCCAATATGACGACTGGCGATGTTGAAATCCTGGTTTCAGAATTAAATATCTTAAACGCAGCGATAACTCCACCGTTCACCATTGAAGACGAAACCGACGGTGGCGAAGACATCAGAATGAAATACCGCTACCTGGATATTAGAAGAAATCCGGTTAAAAACTCGTTGCTTTTCCGTCACAAAGTGGCTATGGAAGTTCGAAAATATTTATCTGATTTAGATTTTTGCGAAGTAGAAACTCCGTATTTAATAAAATCTACTCCTGAAGGCGCACGAGATTTTGTGGTGCCAAGCCGAATGAATCAAGGTCAATTTTATGCGTTGCCACAATCTCCGCAAACCTTTAAACAATTATTGATGGTTGGTGGAATGGATAAGTATTTCCAAATCGTAAAATGTTTCCGTGACGAAGATTTACGTGCCGATAGACAGCCAGAGTTTACACAAATCGATTGTGAAATGGCATTCGTAGAACAGGAAGACATTCTGAATGTTTTTGAAGGATTGACGCGTCATTTGCTAAAAGAATTAAAAGGCATTGACGTAGCAGAATTCCCAAGAATGACCTACGACCATGCGATGAAAACTTACGGAAATGACAAACCGGATATTCGTTTCGGAATGGAATTTGGCGAGTTAAATTCAGTAGCGCAACATAAGGATTTTCCAGTTTTCAATTCGGCCGAATTAGTGGTTGGAATTGCTGCTCCTGGTTGTGCTTCATTTACAAGAAAAGAAATTGACGGGTTGATTGACTGGGTAAAACGTCCACAAGTTGGCGCATCCGGAATGGTATATGTGAAATGCGATGAAGACGGAACATTCAAATCCTCTGTCGATAAATTTTATGACCAAAACGATTTAGCCAGTTGGGCAAAAATCACCGGAGCCAAAGCTGGTGACATGATTTTTGTGCTTTCTGGTCCAGCCGATAA
>JAYURX010000324.1:0-1504 GCA_043755965.1 Flavobacterium sp.
ATTGATTGGGTATGTCGCCTTTTTTTGTCATTTCCATAAAATTATACTGCAATTTATAACTTATTATATTTTTATCTAAATTACAACTTCCTAAAATTACAATTAAAATGCAAAACCAAACCCGAATAATAATTGAAAATGTTTCTCCACAGCTCGACGGTGGAGCTTTTTTTATCAAAAGAATTGTAGGCCAAAAAGTTATAGTTACGGCAAATGTGTTTTCAGATGGGCATGATGTTGTGGCCTGCAGTGTGAAATTCAAACATGAATCGGCCAAAAAATGGCAGGAAGTAAGAATGACCGAAACTAGAAATGATGAATGGAAAGGCGAATTTAAAGTTGAAAAACAAGGGTTTTATTTTTATTTAGTTGAAGGTTGGGTTGATTATGCCTTGAACTGGCAACACGGAACACAACGAAAAATTGAAGATAACCAGCATGTGAAATCAGAATTGCTGGAAGGGGCCGAATATTGCCAGGCGATTTTGAATGAAGTATCAGCAACTGAAAAAACATACTTGACTTCTGCCATAAAAGCATTCCAGGATGCGAAGCAATATGACAAAGCCATAGCGATAGCGTTATCTTCGGAACTGCATCATATTTTTAAAAACTATCCAACCCGTACTTTAGCAAATGCGTCGGCTGAACTGAAGGTTTATGTCGATAGAAAAAAAGCATTATTCAGTACGTGGTATGAGTTTTTTCCGCGTTCGGCCTCACAGGAAAAAGGAAAGCATGGGACTTTTACCGATTGCGAAAAGCTGTTGCCTAGATTGGCTGCTATGGGTTTTGATACCTTATATTTCCCACCAATTCACCCTATTGGAGAAGTGAACAGAAAAGGAAAAAACAACGCTACGAATGCCGCAAAAGGCGATGTGGGTTCGCCTTGGGGAATTGGTTCCAAGCACGGTGGACACAAAAGCATAAGTCCCGAACTGGGAACTTTAGCCGATTTTAAATCGTTGGTAAAAGCTTCTAAAAGTTTGGGAATTGAAGTCGCTATGGATTATGCGTTGCAGGCAGCTCCCGATCATCCGTATGTGAAGGATTTTCCGCAATGGTTCAAATGGCGACCGGACGGAACAGTACAATATGCTGAAAATCCACCAAAAAAATACCAGGACATTCAACCCATTTATTTTGAAAGCGGTGATTGGAAGAACCTTTGGAAAGAATTGCTGGAGGTAGCTTTATTCTGGATTGAAGAATGCGATATTAAAATTTTCAGAGTTGATAATCCACATACAAAACCATTCTATTTTTGGGGTTGGCTGATTGCCGAAATCAAGAAAAAGCATCCCGATGTTTTGTTTTTGGCAGAAGCTTTTACGCGTCCAAAGATTATGCATGAGTTGGCCAAACAGGGTTTCACCCAATCCTATACTTATTTTACATGGAGGAATACAAAAGCCGAACTGATTGAATATGTGGAAGAGCTAACCAAAACAGAACAAAAAGAATTCTTCCGCCCCAACTTTTGGCCAAACACACCCGATAT
>JAYURX010000325.1:0-1503 GCA_043755965.1 Flavobacterium sp.
TCAGAAGTCCGATAAAAAAGATTACGATTACCAATCCTACAGTTATCCAAATCAATTTTTTGCTAAAATCTTCCAGTTTCTTTTCTAAAGGTGTAGCAGTTTGCTCTGCTGTTTGTAACATCTGTGCTATTTTTCCAAGTTCGGTTTCCATTCCGGTTTCCGTAACTACCATATAGCCATTTCCTTTTGTAGCATACGTTCCCTTGTAGAGCATGTTGTTTCGTTCTGCCAGAGTAGTGTCTGTTTCTAACTTTTCAATTTGTTTTTCTACAGGAACAGATTCGCCTGTTAATGCCGATTCGTCAATCTGCATTTGTGCGGCACTAAAAATTCTGCCATCGGAAGGAATCATGTCTCCAGCTTCAATGTATACCACATCACCCGGAACGATATCTTCGGCATTTATTTCTTCCAATTTTTTATTCCGTAATACTTTGGCTGGTACGGCTGATAATTTTTTTAGCGTATTCATGGAACGCCTTGCCTGAAACTCCATGTAAAATCCAATAATCGCATTAATTAATATCACGGTAAAAATGGCAATACCATCCACCCATTCTTTAAAATAAAAAGATAATCCAGCAGCAAAAACAAGTAGCCAAACAATTGGGCTTTTAAATTGATCTAGGAAAATAAGCCAAAGGCTCTTGTTCTTTTTCTCTTCAATTTTATTGGCTCCATATTCTTTCAGGCGTTTCTCCACTTCAGATGAAGATAACCCGCATTCACCATCAGACTGCAAAGCAGCAATCACTGCTTCGGGTTCTATTGAATATGGAATACTATTTAGTTTAATGCTTCCCATTGTCTATTAATTGATTACAAAGCTGACGGCCTTCTTCAAGTACTGATTTAATCCGGGAAGATTCTATTCCAATAGTATTCAGGTGATTTTCGTTATGGCAAATTTCTTTGCACAGCACGATATCATTTTCTAATAATTGTTGTTTTTCAATTTTTGTAAGTGAAGTGAGGCAGGTAACCGGATATAGTCCCAACGTATCTATCTGTTCTTTTAAACTGTCTTTTGCAGGAAAGTCCCATCCCAGCAAGTGAAGACCGGCACAAGTTCCATACTGGATTGCATCACTGGTAAAATGCGTATTTGTTACTACCCATCCCTGATGAAATTTGGTACCATGACCCGGAAGCTGGATCCATGCCTCTTCCACATCTTTAAAACGCGCTTGTATATAAAGAGGAATTTTTACATCGCTCTTTGTTCCTGGCTGATTATGGTATTTACATTCAATCATGAAATGATGGTTGTCTTTCTCAGCTATTACATCGATTTCATGATTCACACATTTACCTTTTACAATTTCACTCACTATTACAGTGTATCCTTGCTGCTTAAGAATTTCACCTATAAACCTCTCAAACGGATAACCTGATGGTCCTAATTCCATAATGCCTCTTTTAAGATGGTACTTTGCAGCGAGGCGACTTGATATATCCTTAAGCTGATTAAATGCCAAACGATAGATTTTTTTAGTTGAAATT
>JAYURX010000326.1:0-8402 GCA_043755965.1 Flavobacterium sp.
ATAATGATTTTGCCAATAATCGGAAATCGTAATTTTAAATAGCTGATGCAAGGCTGTAACCGTTTTAGCGACAATCACTTTCGAAAATAAATTTTGCTGCTTATGATATAGCATTGCCAATTGCGCCAATCGTATCGTCGGAAAATTATCGGGTCGGTGTTTAAAAAACTGAACCGGTTCAACACATATTTTTTTCAACTTATGCTTCTGGGAAATATAGTCAAATCGGTTTTTCAAATCTTTAGTATAATTGTCCTCAACGTTAACCGGAAATAAATCGGCTTTTCCAAAGAGCAGGCTTTCTAAATTTTCGACTTCAGCACTTTCTTTTCTAACAATTGAAAACGGAATCGATTTGGCAATTTTCAAAAACGTTTCTCCATTGGTATTCAAACCAAAATTCTTTGCCAGCATACAAAACAAAACCGCTTCCCAATTGTTTTCTGTTTCTTTTAGCAATTGTTCTATCGGAATATATTTTCGCTCCAGTCTTTCAACAAACAATCGTTCTTCCCAATTCTCCCATACAAAACTATCTATACTCGCAATCTGACTTTCACAATAAATCCAGGATTTAGGAGATATCAATCCCTGATAATTTTCCAAAACCTTTTTTGATATGTAATTTTTAAGTTCTAAAACCGGAATTTCGGAATTATCTTTTCTGAAAACCGGTGTGTCATGTTCCCAAACTACATGCAGGATAATGTTCTCATAATTCGCATCTTTCTCATGATGATGCAAATACCAATCGGAAGATTTTATGTGAATTTCAATATTCCCTGCCCATTTTTGATTGCCCAAAACAATTTGTGAATTAAAAAAATCCGGCCCGGTTCGTTGCAGATAATTTCCACAATTGGTTATCGTTAGCGATTCTCCCGAAACAGTTGTTAGGTTAGAAAAGTCAAACTTCTTATATTGCCATACATAATGAAGAAAATCTTCTTTCACGATTCCTAATTTTCAACTAAAGTAAGAAAATTACTTTTATATTCAAAATTTTTGTAATGAAAAAATTACTTTTTATCGTTTTGTTGCTGGTTTGGGGAAATTCATTTTCCCAAAACTATAAAATTACTTATCTCAAAAGTTCCAATGGAAGTCTGATTGAAAACCAGGATCCGATTTTGATTTTTGCTAATTCTGAGCACACTTTTTTGTCATCGGAAGCGATAGTAAACAGAAAAGCCCAATTCCCATTTGAACAAACCTTAGTTGTTAGGGAATCCAATTCGTTTATTCAAATAGCCAACCTGAATGAAAAGGAAATCATTAGCGCCAAAGACAGCACTTCATTGGCAAAACAAACTTTTGAAATGCTTCCGGAAATCAAAACCATTCTTGGACATAAATGCAAAAAAGCCAAAACCATTGTCAACTCGAATACTATTGAATTTTGGTATACAGATGAATTGAAAGTAAAAGGTTCGCCAACTGTTTTGGGACAGAATTTAGGTTTGGTCCTAGAAATGGTAAGCAATGGAAATTTTGTTATCAAAGCAACCAAAATCGAAAAGGTAAAAGTTTTTCCAGTTATTCCAACTTGGAAAAAATCAATTGATGCACTCACCTACAAAGATTTACTCTGGAAAAGCCGCTTTACAACCATCAATGTTTTTAAAGACCAAATTATTAACTTTTCGGATGCATCAAAATCTAATGATACAATTCTGAGATTTGCCAATGGAACTATTACCGTGAGAAAGATTACCATTCCTGATATAAAAGTTGGAAGCCAGATTTTTGTGGATGTTACTGAACAGTCAAATGGTGATGCTTATGACAGAGCAGGTTCGTTTTTTATCATTCCAACCAACAAGGCACAATCCTTTTTAGACGGATTAAAAAATGGGGCAAAGACATTACCAATTTATACTAATGGAAACGGAAAGGAATACCAAGGTGTTGTTTCAACAGAAAACTTCAGTCCCGTTGTGGAGTTAATGCGGTTCTTTACCCCTTTTGGCGTAAAACAATACAACACGCTTCAACTGAAAGATAAAACCTGGGCAGAAAATGTATTCTACCGTCAGGATGTTTCTGATTTGCGAACATTATTGAGCAATCAGGAAGTTTGGATTGGAATCAACATTGGGAATTATGACAAAGGCGGACACAAGGTTTCAGCTAATATTACCATTCATGTCGAAGAGGAAAGCAAAGTTATTTCAACGCACATTGTTCCGCTTTTCTGCACGAATAACATCATGGAAATGGCCGGGCAGGAATATGGCACCATGTTTAGTTCCGACAAAGGTTTGGAAGTTAGTTTTAAATTAGACAAGCCTATGAAAAACTGCAAGCTTCGTTACATCGCGACCGGTCATGGCGGTTGGGAAAATGGTGATGAATTTGTGCCAAAGAAGAATTCAATTTACTTAGACGGAAAAGAAACATTCAGTTTTACCCCATGGCGACAGGATTGCGGTTCGTATCGTTTGTCAAATCCGGCATCGGGAAATTTCCCTAACGGATTATCTTCGTCTGATTACAGCAGAGCGAATTGGTGTCCAGGAACGGTAACCAATCCTATTTTTATAGATTTAGGAAACTTAGAAGCCGGAACCCATTCAATACAAATTAAAATCCCGCAGGGTTTACCCGAAGGAAGCAGTTTCAGTTCGTGGAATGTTTCGGGAGTTTTGATTGGGGAAGAGAGAATAGAAAATAGAAAATAGAGAAAAGACTTTTCTCATCAACTTAACTTTCTATATTCTATTCTCTATATTCTTTATTCTACTATTACTTAATAGAACTAATAATATCATGCTTCGTAATAATGTGATGTTTGCCATTACCTAAATCAACTAAAACCGCCTGATTATCTTTGTTGATTAACTTAGAAATTTCTTCAATTGGCGTATTTGCTTTTACGATTGGGTACGGTTTACCCATGATTTCCCGAATTGGTTTTTCGGCTATGTTTGTGTCTTCTACATAACTTCTAAACAAATCTGTTTCATCCAAACTTCCCACAAAACCCGTGGTATCAATCACCGGAATCTGAGAAATATTATATTTTTTCAAACGTTCGATAGCATGTGAAACCAATTCTTCCGTACGGACAATTACTAGTGGTTTGTCTTTGTGATCTTTGATAACGTCTTCTGCTGTAGTAATGACTTCATCCAAAAATCCTCTTTCACGCATCCAATCATCGTTGAACATTTTCCCAACATAGCGACTTCCTGAATCGTGGAATAAAACCACAACAACATCGTCTTTAGTGAAGTGTTCTTTCAATTGGTGCAATCCTTTTACACAGGAACCAGCAGAGTTCCCTACAAAAATTCCTTCTTCCAAAGCAATTCTTCGAGTGTAAACCGCGGCGTCTTTATCGGTTACTTTGGTGAAACCGTCGATAATGGAAAAGTCCACATTTTTTGGAAGAATATCTTCCCCTATTCCTTCGGTGATATACGAATAGATTTCGTTTTCGTCAAAAATTCCTGTTTCGTGGTATTTTTTGAATACGGAACCATAGGTGTCAATTCCCCAAACTTTAATATTTGGGTTTTTCTCTTTTAAGTATTTCCCGATTCCCGAAATGGTTCCTCCGGTTCCTACTCCAACTACGAAATGCGTGATCTTTCCATCTGTTTGTTCCCAAATTTCAGGACCGGTTTGTTCGTAATGCGCTTGGGCATTGGATGGATTATCATATTGATTTACATACCAGGAATTTGGAATTTCGGTGCTTAATCTTTTTGAAACAGAATAATACGAACGTGGATCTGTAGGCTCAACATCCGTTGGGCACACTATAACTTTAGCGCCAACAGCACGCAGGATGTCCATTTTTTCCTTGGACTGTTTATCCGTAATTACAAAAATACATTTGTATCCTTTTACAATGGCAGCAAGGGCTAAACCCATTCCTGTATTTCCTGACGTTCCTTCAATGATTGTTCCTCCGGGCTTTAATCTTCCGTCGGCTTCGGCATCTTCAACCATTTTTAGCGCCATTCTGTCTTTGGTAGAATTCCCCGGATTGAAGGTTTCCACTTTGGCCAAAACCAAGGCATCAATTCCTTCTATAACTTTGTTAAGCTTTACTAATGGCGTGTTTCCAATAGTTCCTAATATATTTTCTGCGTATGTCATTGTATAAGAATATAGAGTATAGAAAAAAGAATATAGACTTTCTTTTTATTTGGACAAATGTAATGTCTATTTCGACGGTTTCCAAAAATTCAAATGGATTATCGTCTAACCCTGACTGGAGCGGCAACCGTGTTGCGTGGAAGGCAGGAACTGCGCCAACAAATAAAGCCCAAGCGATTCGTTCCTCAACTTTTTATTGAAAGAAATTCCAGACCAAACCAAATCGGATCATGAAATCACGATACGGATAATTGGGCGCAGTGTAGAAATTATTTCCGGTTATTTTGGAGTTGAAATGTTCTAGTTTAAAGAAGATTCTGGTTTGGCGGATTCTTGCATTGACAAAAAAATCAACCATTGGAAAATCACCAACTTTTCTTTGATTTTGCACAAATGCTTCTGTGGTTACGGGATTATAATCGTTGATATAATATTTTGTAAAATAATTTAATGTAAATCCTGTTTGCAGGTACAATGCTTTTTTGAAGAAGTAGTCGGTGAAATACAACGAATTCCTGGTTATGATTTTTGGCACATTCAGCACATCGTCCTCCTGATCAACCTGCTGATACAATATCGTATTGTCTAAAGCCAATTTCCACCATTTGAATTCACGGCTCACTTTTACCGACAGGTAATTAATGGTTTTATCGTATTGTTTTGGCGAAATAATTTGCTGTTGTGGATCGGTCGCATCATTACTAAAATACAAATGATCTTTGATGGAACTTATCTGCAAAGAAGCATCGAGCCATTGGGTTTTAGCGGTAGCTTCAATATTATTTATTTTTTCATTTTTAAAATCGTTGTACCAGTTGTAATCAACATAACTGCTTTGATACAGATTATAAATATGGTCCGGAATTTTATTCACCATTTGATATTGAAAAACAAACTCGTTTTTGTCGTTGAGTTTATAGTTCAGTTTAGCGTCAAAATTTGACATCGGTTGGTTTGAAATCGAATTGGAATAGGTGAAGGTTCCGTTCCATTTGTTCTTTCTGTAGTCGTATTGGCCTCCAAGAGTGTTGATTTCGTCATTTAAAGAACTTGGAATTGTCCCTGAATTTAAAATCAATATTTTGTTGTAGTAGTAATTATATCGAAAATTCTCCGCAAAAAACTTGAATTTTCCAAGTAAGGAGTTTTCATAAATAGCACCAACTTTATTATACATTCTGTTATAGCGTGTATGGTCGTTGATGTCGCTGGCTACATACGAATCCCCGAAACGATAGACCGTAGTATTTCCAACGGTTGACGGAACTGTTTTCTGATTGTATTCAAAGAATTTGGTTTCGTAATTGAATTGGTGTGTTATGTATATATTGTTATCGGCATTTTTGGCATTGATTCGGAAATTATGGTCAAAGAAAGTCCTTTTGCCTTTCATAAAAGATTTGGCGTCTTTTAAGTACACTTCAAGTCGGGCGCGATTTGAAAATGCTCCGTCTTCGCCTTCAAAATCTTCAAGGGTAGTAATTCCGCCATTTTCTCCATTTAGAAAATCCTGTCCCGTGAAATGAAAATTCAGATAATACCTTTTATTCAGTGTATTATAACTGGATGTAAACCTAAAATTCCCTGTGCTTGAAAGTTGGTTGATGTATTTCCCCAACGAACGCAATCCTTTGAAAGCAACCGACATGTTAAATCGTTCAAAAGTGTTTACCGTAATAAAAGCATCAACGGATTGTCCCTGTTCCATTACTGTTTTGAAATATAACTCAGTAATCGGCGTTGCTACAGAATAATATTTAATATCGTTAACGCCTATATAATTAAACTGTTTTCCTGAGAAACCAATTTCCGGAAAGGAATTAAAATTTTTAGATCCGAAATCAAGAACTGTATAGGTTTGGCCTTCGTTAGCAAAAGGTAAAAGCCCAAAAATGTCTTTGCGTAAATAATTGTATTCGTATTCTTTTTTGATGGTTAAAGAAGTATCGACATAAGTAGTATCTTTTTGCAACGTGATAATCCTGTATTGATTAAAAGCTGCTTTAGGTTGCTTCTTGGGAACGCTCTTAGCAGCATCAGATTGACCATCCTGGGAAAAACCAACTGAAAAAATCAATAAAAAGAGTACGGTTAATAGGTATTTCATCTTAAAATATTTCACAGCAAAAATACATAAAACAATTTGTAATAAAATCATAAAAAAACCACCCCATTTTACTGGGATGGTTTTTAACATAGCTGCTTTAAAAGTTATTCTTTTATAAATTTCTTAGTAACCGAACCTTTATCAGATTTAAATGTTACAAAATAAACTCCGGAAGAAAGGCTGGAAACGTCTATACTATTATTTACCGTATTCCCTGATTTGTATATTTGTTTGCCGGAAATGTCATTAATGGTGACAGCCGTTAAAACAATCTGGTCACTTATGGTGTAATTTAAAATTCCTTTTGCGGGATTTGGATATACACTGATATTATTGATTGTAAATTCATCAGTTCCTAACGTAGTTTCAATTACAAAATTATCTATAAGTGCACCATCATAATTATCAGCAGCATCTGATTGAAAAACAAATCTGAATAACATATTTGACTGAGGACTTGGCGATGTAGAACCAAATGCCGAGAGATTGTAACTATATTGTCTTTTGGTGCCATTAGTGGTACCACTTGCATTTGTGCTACCGGCATCACCTGTCCATTCTCCCCCAATGCAGGCTGCACACCCTGTATTGGCTGTATACCAATTAGAATCCGCATTCGTACCTAATAAATTCCATGTATTGCCTCCATTCGTTGAATATTGCATATACAAAATATCACCACTGTATTGCAAATCAAAAGCCATGTCAAACTTTAAAATAGGATTTAATGCTTGAGACAAGTCATAACATCTTGAAGTTAGGTATGATTTGGCATCTGGTGGATAAGGATCGGTTAAACCTGTGGCATACACATTTGAAGTGTCAGTTAAATTGGGCTTGTTTATAATTCCTCTTTGCCACACTGTAGAAACAGAAAACGGATCATCAGAAGTTAATAAATTATCTGCTGTAGTTTCAAAAGTATTTATCTGGTTAACACTTGCCGATTGATTAACAAAAATATAAGTTGATTTTGAGTTATTGGAGCTAAACACATCGCCGGAAACAGTTGTCGTGAAATTTAACAAATGTGTTCCAGGTGATAATG
Organism: Flavobacterium sp.; assembly: GCA_043755965.1. Taxonomy (GTDB): domain Bacteria; phylum Bacteroidota; class Bacteroidia; order Flavobacteriales; family Flavobacteriaceae; genus Flavobacterium. The sequence goes on from JAYURX010000326.1 coordinate 7,263, forward strand.
CTGATGTGTTTACTGTAATTTGCTGACTACCTGTAGAACATGTTGATAGGTTACCATTCCAAACCAAACTGGTGTTTGTACCCCCATCAATATTATAAGTTATATTTACTGATGTTATATTATTAGTTCCTAAATTTTTAAAGGTAATAGTGGGAGAAACACTTGTAACACCGCAATTTATAGAATTATTTGAAGGTATATTTTCTAAGCTAACATCGTTCAGTATTGATGCATAGTTTATTCCGATGTTTACTGCAAACCATGCATTTGTAACAGCAATAACTTCTGATCCACTGGCGCAGTATAAATTGTTCGCTACCTCAATTGAGAATATTCTTGCATCAAAAAAATTAGAATTTGGTGTTAAATAATCTCTCTCCATAAAGTAGGCTATTTGAGATGATTTTACCATTCCGATTCCTGTAACATTGTATGTATCTCGTTCAGCAACTGGCGCATTATTAGTCCCTGATTTACCGGCTGTTAATATATAAAACCAGTGATTCATTACACCACTATTGCCATGTACACCACAATAATCATTAGTACTTGTTGGAGTACAGCTCCCATCTTCTGCTGTAACCACCCAGTTTGTACCACGAAAGGTATCTGGGTCTCCAAAGGTGAGCGGAGTAGCCATAGATCTAAATCCCGTTCCACCTGATGTAGTATCCTCTCCAATTTTCCATACGTTAGCAACAGGAGTTCCGGATAAAGATCCCGTTCTTCCAAAATGTTCAATGCATGCACCCCAGATATCTGAATACCCTTCATTCATTGCACCCGAATGATTTTGATAAGCCAAATTAGCAGTATATGTACAAATTGCGTGTCCAATTTCATGTCCACAAATATCTATTGAGGTATATGGTCTTGAATTACCATCGCCATAAGTCATAAAAACACCATTCCAGTAAGCATTGCTTAAGTTAGCAGCAGTCTGCTTATAGTGAACATAACTTCTAATCAAAGCATTGTTATCATCAAAACTGTCTCTGTTAAAAATCGTTTTCCAAAAATCATACGTCATTTCGGCACCCCAATGGGCATCCTGAGCTGCATTATCAAAGAAAGTATTTGCATGTTCCGCTAAGGTCCAATTATTGTCATTGTCCATAAAATGAACATTTTGATAGGTAG
>JAYURX010000327.1:0-3526 GCA_043755965.1 Flavobacterium sp.
CGAAACCGTGATGAGCAATGCCTCATTGGAAGACACCAGAAAAGCCTATCACAATAAATTTTACAGCAGGGCAGCTGATAAGAATATAGCAATCCTGGATGAGATGGTAAAAAAACGTGATGAACTGGCTAAACTAATGGGCTATCCTACTTATGCCGCTTACGCCCTTGTTCCAAAGATGGCAGGTAATCCAAAAAATGTTTGGGATTTCCTGAATGATTTGGTAAGCCGTTCCAAAGAAAAAGCAAAAAGTGATGTGGCGCTTTTAGACATTGAGAAGAAAGTAGAATTGGCAAGCCAGGAGGTGAAGTTACAGCCTTGGGATATTGCTTACTATAAAAATCAGATAATCAAAAAACAATACCAGATCAACAACGAAGAACTACGAGCTTACTTCCCTATGGAAGGAAGCCTGAAAGGAATGATGGACATTTATCAACAGTTGTTAGGGTTTGAATTCAGAAAAGTTACCAATCCATCAGTGTGGCATGAAGAAGTGGAAATGTATGAGGTATATGAAAGTAATAAGTTAAAAGGACGTTTTTATCTGGATCTGTTTCCACGACCAAATAAAGAAACCTGGTTTTATGGCGTAAACATCGTTTCCGGAAAAGGAAAGGAAATACCGGTAGCCATGCTGCTTGGTAATTTTACCCGACCAACCAAGACACAGCCTTCACTGTTGAGTCAAAAGGAATTGAAAACGCTGTTTCATGAGTTTGGGCATATCATGAACATGATGTCTTTCCACGGAGAATTCTCGGCACAGCAGGAATCAAAAGCCGACTTTACAGAAGCCATGTCACAGATATTCGAGAACTGGGTGTTGGATTACAACATCGTAAGTACGTTTGCAAAAAACTACAAAACTGGAGAAACACTACCAAAGGCAACTTTTGATAAAATGCTTCAATCTAAAAAAGTGGGTTCAGGTTTGGCTGCCATACAAATGCTTGAGCGATGTTTGTACGATATGAATCTCTATGACAAATACAATGCAGCAGCTCCTATACCAACCGATGACATCTGGAAAATGACTAATAAGCAATTAGATGTTATGGATTTTTATGGCCCAAGCACTCATTATCAAGCCAACTGGATTCACGTGAATACCCATCCGGTGTATATGTATGGTTATTTATGGTCGGAAGTATATGCGCAGGATATGTTTACCCAATTTGAAAAGAATGGGCTTAAAGACACTAAAACCGGAGTAAGATACCGTGAATTAATCCTTGCCAACGGAACACAAAGAGATATTCTAAAGGTAGTTGAAGAGTTCTTGGGAAGAAAATCAGACAATAAAGCGTGTATCAAAAGCCTTGGGCTTTAATTATAATCAGAGTTCTATACCCAATTATATAAACCTATACAGCTGGCAAAGAATAAAGCGGCACCATTATTTATAAAGAATCTCCTCTTGTTAGGGAGTTGGTTTTTCCAATTGCCCTGCAGCGCATCTGAAATAATTTCTTTTAATTTGGCAAAACGTGACGGCTTTACATAGTAGCAGCTGGCTCCATTTTTATAGGCTTCATCAATGTATTGCGGATGCGAATAAGTACTCAGCACCACAATTTTCAGGTTCTTAATCTTCTTGGAAGCTTTTAATTTTTTAAGGCATTCCAGCCCGCTGAACTTTGGTATATCCATATCCAGAAATATGATATCAGGCTTTGGTGCTTCAGGATTGTCCAGGGTTTCCATTAATTTAAAACAGCTGGACATTTCAGTGAGGCGAATGCTTTGGTCAACTTGTGAAAGCGCTTCAGAAAACAGTTCTCTGTCTTCCTCGTCATCATCTACTAAGAAAATGTTTCGGATGTTGGTTTTAGTCTGTGTCACGACTTTTGGTTATTAGATTGCAGAAACAAAAGACAAAGGTTTATAAATCTGTAAAGTCATCGACTTCAGAAATCAGTAAAGGAACGAGTTGTATCCCTGTAAAAGGGTTAATAAACTTAAATGTAGTCTTTTAATTAATCCGCAAATGTAAAGACTAGTTTTATTTTCGTTATATTTTTGGTACTTAAACGTTTACAGCAGTGAATTCACCCCTTACCTATTTATTGAATAAAAAACCATAGTGGTAAACAAATAGGTAATTCTTTCATATTCATTTACCCATTGTTGCAAAGTTATAAAGTAGCAAAGTAATTTAAGGATGTGTCGGGGAGCGCAAGCTTCTCGATTTGCTTCGCACCGTTCGGCTTTAGAGCCTCGAGTCATTTTTGCTTTGCAAAAACACTCGAAGTGACGAATCTACTTATCCCTTATCCCTAATCCCTATAAACTCTAAATTAGAAATGCTTACATTTGCGCAAATTACAATCCCAATGAGCACTTTCGAGCAGTTTAATCTTCCAAAATCATTGCAAAAAGCAATAGACGAATTGGGTTTGACAACACCAACACCTATTCAGGAGAAATCATTCTCGGTGATTATGTCGGGGCGCGATGTGATGGGAATTGCACAAACCGGTACGGGTAAAACCTTTGCTTACTTATTGCCAATACTAAAACAATGGAAGTTTGTTGCCACCGATACGCCAAGAATTGTAATCCTGGTTCCAACAAGAGAGCTTGTAGTACAGATAGCAGCAGAAGTGGATAAACTAACAAAGTATATGTCGGTTCGTACAATTGGTGTTTATGGTGGTGTGAACATTAATACACAAAAGAAATCAGTTTATCAGGGAATTGATGTTTTGGTAGGAACTCCGGGTCGGGTAATGGATTTGGCACTGGATAATGTAATCCGTTTTGACAGCCTTCAAAAACTGGTGATTGACGAGTTTGACGAAATGCTGAATTTAGGTTTCAGAACTCAGGTTACCTCTATCCTATCAATGCTCAAAAATAAGCGCCAGAACATATTGTTCTCGGCAACCATGACCGATGAGGTTGATGATATGCTTGAGGATTATTTTGAGTTGCCGGAAGAGGTTACTTTAGAAAAATCGGGAACGCCATTAGAAAAAATAGAACAACTGGGTTACTTTGTCCCTAACTTTTTGACAAAGATAAATCTGATTGTAGAATTACTAAAAGACGACGCTTTAGAAAGAGTATTGCTTTTTGTAAACAATAAAAAAACTGCCGATTTATTGGCAGTCAAGCTGGATGAGATCTATCCGGAGCAATTTGGAATCATCCATTCGAACAAATCACAAAACTATCGTTTGCAAACCATGGCCTCGTTTCAAGCTGGTGAAATCAGGGGAATTGTCACTACGGATGTAATGGCAAGAGGTTTAGATATTTCGGATGTGACACATGTTATCAACGTAGAGTTTCCGGAAGTGCCGGAACAATACATTCACCGAATTGGTCGTACGGGTCGTGCCGACAAATCGGGTATTGCCATTAGTTTGATTGGTCCGCATGAGCAGGAAATACAGATAGAAGCAGAAATGCTGATGGATAAAGAAATCAAGATTTTAGATTTACCAACAACCGTTGAAGTAGCTACCCGCCTATTGGAATTTGAAAAAGACAGAAAGAAAATGAAGGTCATTTTGAAAAC
>JAYURX010000328.1:0-8347 GCA_043755965.1 Flavobacterium sp.
CATTATAGTCATCGCTTCCTCTGCTGTCTGTGTGAGATTTCGCCATGATAACCATTTTGTCATTATTCTTCATCACCTGAACCAATTTGTCTAGCTCAAAAGCACCTTCCTGCGTAATATTGCTTTTGTCAAATTCGAAGTAAATAGGGTTCAATACAATCTCTGTTTCGGTCACAATAACATCTATCGGTTGTAATGGTGCATCTACGTTGGCTTTTGGACCTTTACTTTTAGTTACAGCGAAAGTATTACCTTCATAACCATCTTTTGAGGCCTGAACTACATAAGCCCTGTCGCATTCTACCCGGTAGCCAACTTCGCCTTTAGCATTTGACATTTCAGTAGCGATAATGTTTTTCTTGTCATCAAGTATAGAAACGCTAGCATTTGATAAAATTTCGCCTGTTTTAGCGTTTGTAACAACAATTAAAACATCAACAGCACAAAGAGGATTAACGATAAAGACATCATCGTTTCCGTTTCTGTTACTTGATAAGAAACCAATATTTTTACTTTGGTTAAATGTAAAAGCAAAATCATCTTTTTCAGTATTTATCGGTTTGGCCAGATTAGTAGCCTCTGAACCATTTGATAAATCAATTTGATATACGTCCAATCCTCCTAAACCTTGTTTTCCGGCTGAAGCAAAATATAACGTTTTGTTGTCATCAGCAATAAAAGGAAAACTTTCATTTCCTTCGGTATTTACTTTGTTGCCTAAGTTTTGAGGTTCACCAAAAGAACCATCATCATTGATAGCTGCCTTCCAAATATCTACTCCACCAAGACTTCCCGGTCTGTCAGAAGAGAAATAAAGCGTTTTGCCATCACGGCTTAAACTTGGGTTACTGGTTGAAAACTCTTTGTTGTTAAAAGGCAACAATTCAATACCACCCCAGGAATCACCAGTTTTAGTTGCCTTGTAGATACTGTTTCTTCCTAGTTTTAGGTTGTTTTTTCTGTCTTTCTCAAATTTCTTTTCTCTGAAACTATCACTTGAAAAATAAACTGTGTTTCCATCCGCACTCATTGTCAATGGGCCATCATGGTATTGAGAGTTTAATGAACTTACAGTTGTTGCGTTAGTTATGGTACCATCAGCATTATAATCTGCTCTGTATGTATCTAAAAAAGGTTCATCAGTCCAACCGTAACTCTTTCTTGCCACATTACGTGCACTAGTAAAGTAAAGGGTATTTTCATAAAGAACAGCTCCAAAATCAGATTTGTCGCTACTGATGTCAGAAGATTTAACATCAAATAACTTTTCTTTATCCAATAACCTCGGAATATAATTTGGATTTTCATTAAATGCTTTAGCTCTCAAATCGTTTGGAGCTGCTGCTGCAAATTTTCTCATTTGTTTGTTGGCATCTTCATATTTTCCTTCCGCTTTCAACATTTGAGCGTAACGGTAATATGTTTCAGCATCTTGATTTGTTTCTGTAGCCTTGGCATACCATTTACTTGCCTCCGACGGATTGAACATGTTGTAATAAGTATCTGCTAATTGCTTGTAAATATAGCCGTCAGTCTTTCCTTTTTCAACAAGTTTTAAATATTCTTTAGCTGCATCAACATACTCGTATCGAGCGTAAAGTTTATCAGCTATTTTGGTATCTTTATTTTGTGCCGAGATTGTAAAGCTAATGGCTACAAAACTTAATGTTATATATAGATTTTTCATTTTTAGGATTGCTTTTATTAGGTTAGAAATATCTAGGCGATTGTGATACTTTTTTCGCGAAGTTTAAATCAAATAACAACATTACTTCGTGTGAAGCAGGCGTTACTACATTTAAATCTGAAACAATGTGATCATACGCATATCCGATTCTTAGGTTTGGCGTAATAGCAAAATTTACCATCGCTCCAAAAGAGTCTTCCAATCTATAAGTTGCTCCTAATTCTAATTTGTTATAAAACAAAAAGTTAGTGGAAACATCCAAAGATGTTGGTGCATTAATCGATGATTTAATCATCGCAAACGGTTTGAATTTTAAGTTAGGGTTGATATCAAACACATAACCTCCGGTCAGGAAATAATGAATTACATCCGTTCCGTATTGCCTCCCGTCAAAATCTAAATACTTAGATTTTAACATATTTGGCACCGAAAAGGCGATATAATATTTTTCCGTGTAATAGAAAACTCCGGAACCAATGTTCAAGAATGTGTTATTTGGATTTCCTGATCCAAAAACACCATCTCCTACATCGGGTAATGTTGGATAAATAGTATTGAAATCAATTTTATGCATGGTAAGACCTGCTTTTAAACCAAAAGCTAATCTGTGTTCACCACCTAAATTAAGAGTATACGAGAAATCTCCGTAAATATTCGTCTCTTCTACTGGTCCAATTTTATCGTTGATTACAGAAAGACCCAAACCTACATTTCTACCAACTGGGCTGTGGATGAAAAACGTACCGGTAGTTGGCGCATCTTCAATTTCTACCCATTGTTTTCTGTAGAGAAAACCTCCTGATAAACTCTCTTTTGAACCAGCATAAGCTGGATTCATCACACTCATGTTGTACATATATTGTGTGTAATGCGGATCTTGCTGTGCTCTTAACTCAGTAATCGCTAAAGCCAATATCGCAATGAAATATACTTTCTTCATTTTGTTTTGTTTTGTTTTATTTTGAATGTAAATTATATATTATGTTATTGTGCTCTATTGATGTAAATCCATCCTGTTTTGGCTTCACCATTATTTCGATCTATAATGAAATAATAGGTTCCGTCAGGGAGTTCGTCTCCGTCATCTGATTTTCCACCCCATTCATCAACATAATCATTGCGCAAATAAACTTTCATTCCTAATCGGTTAAATATAGTTAATTTTTTAACATCATAACCTGTTAGGTCAAAAGTATCATTTAATCCATCATTGTTAACCGAAATACCTTTTTGGATAATACAGAATACCGAGTCTACATTGAAAGGAAGCGACTCAGTTGAACAGCCATCCACCGTTATTGTAACAGTATAAGTTCCCACTAATGCTACCGTTATACTTTGGGTATTTCCAACTTCCGTTCCAGCGGCATTTTGCCAGGAATAGGTTGCTGTTTCAGGAACAAATGAACCATTAACCGGAGTTGCCGTTAGTATATAATTCACACTTTGGCATCCACCGGTGAGTTCAATAGTTACCGGAGCGATTATCATTATTTGAGTGCTATTAGTCCCAGTCACCAAACACGTTGCTGGATTGGCAGAAATTGCATAAGTAATAGTATAAACTCCCGGCGTACTAGTTGGGATATTAATTTCTCCGGTTGTTCCATTAATTGACAATCCGGTAGTTGAACTAAATGTTCCACCAGTTGTAAATCCAGGAGCCAGCGTGGGTAATTGTAAAGTAACACTATCAGATGAACAGAAAGGTGTGCTATAGCTAAAGCCTGTCACCGGAGTAATTACCGGATTGATAACAATATTGGAAGTATTTGTACCACCAACTAAGCAGGTAGCTGCATTTGCATTTGAAACATACGTTATAGTATAACTTCCGGCAGTACTTGCCGCTAAATCTATCACACCAGTTGAACCATTAATAGATAATCCAGCTGTTGAACTAAATGTTCCGCCAGTTGTAAAGCCAGCAGCTAAGGTTGGCGATAAAGTGGCCTGCGCATTTTGACAAATAGGTGTTGTATAACTAAATCCAAGAACAGGATTAACAACAGGATTAATTGTTATTATAAAATCAGTAGAACTGGCTGCCTGACATGTTGTTGTATTAAATTGGACAGCATAGGTAATAGTATAAGTTCCTGCAGTTGTATTTGCCAAAGTAATTTCACCGGTACTTGCATTAATGTCTATTCCGGTTAAAGGATTAGAGGTAAATGTTCCGTTGGTGGTAAATCCGGCAGCAGAAGTATCTGGCATTGGATTGGTAGCTGCGTTCTGGCACACTGGAGTTGTATAAGTAAATGTAGTTACACTTGGAATTGGTGTAACAGCATCGATGAAAACATCAACAGGAGTCGAGAAACAACCAGTAGATAAATCTTTAACTACAAGCGTGTGATTTCCTGGAGCCAGATTACCAAACAGTGTTCCGGTTTGAAATGTCCCATTATCAACACTATATTGATAATTGGAAACTGGGTAGGAATAACTTCCGACATTGGTATAGTCTTCGGGGTCTATAGCCGTCCAATCAGCAGGATTCCAAGTCATGTTAGGCACCGTTGCAGTGTTTAATCTTCTATAGGTATAACCGGTTTGGTTGTTTGGTGTAAATGTAGAACCGTCTATGGCTCCCCATAAATCAATTTCCGTACTTGATGATGTTGTTAATCTAATGTTGTCATTAATATTAACGCCACCACAACTAGCTGTAAAAACTTGATTTGGAATTACACCTCCTTGATTAGTATTGCTTCCAACAGCTACAATATGAACACTATTGTTAGGTAAATTTCCAGCCAATTGTAAATCACATGAGAAGTTTTCTGTAGTAGGTGGCGTTCCCCAGGTATAAAACTTCAATTTGTAATTGCTTAAACTTACTGTAGCCCCGGTTCCATTATATATCTCAACATAAGATAAAGAACCTGTATCGGCATCAGTAACTTCAGAGATAAACAAATCAGACGGCGGTGCATTACCCGTAGAAACTGGTGATGTAACCGTAATTGATCCAGTTGGCGATGTACAGGTTGACTGCGTAACAGTATAAGCTGGCGCCGGAACTGTATTGATGGTTACGTTAAATGTTCTTTCTGTAATACAACCGTTTGTTCCCACTGCATATATCCATACAGGTTGAGAAGCAGTAAGTGGAATACTTGTATCCAAAGGAGTTCCTGCTCCACCCGCAGCAGCATAATAATTACCAACCGCTAATGTAGGCAAACTAAATGTATCACATGCAGCTACTGAAGCTTGTAAAATGATAGGCGAAGCCAAAATTTCAACCTGAGTTTGTGTAGTAAAAGGCAAACAACCACCAGTCGCCGGAATAGTGTAAGTTACTGTATACACTCCTGCGGTACTGGCAACAGGTATAATTTCGCCTGTATTTTGATTCATTAATAAACCTGCGGGTGTGGAAGAATAAGTTCCTCCTGCAGTACCCGTTCTTACAACACTTTGAGATGAAGTTATACTATTACAGTAAGTAGCAGCAGGATATGAAATAGTTGCACTTGCAGGTGCTGTTATAATAACAGTTCTTGAAGTTGTAATAAATGGTATTGTAGTACAAGTTCCACCGATTGTTGTTTCAGATGTACTGGTTACAATATAATTACCTGGTGTACTGGCTAATAAGTCTATTGTTCCTGTAACAGAATCAATAACTAACCCCGAAGTAGATGAATATACACCTGCACTCGCACCTGGCGCTAAAACCGGAGTTGGATTAGCAGCGTTTTGGCAATAATAGGTAGAAGGATAATTAAATGTATTTATTGGGAAACACGCTGTTGTCCCGCCACTTGTATTTGTTTGAGTAAATGTAACCGTTCCTGCCTGATTTGAGAAGTTTGTAATCATGATTACATAAACCTCGCATAATTGGGCATTTGGGATACACATTATTTCCTGCGCTGCAGTTGAATAACTACAGGCATGAAGTGTTCCAGGACATCCGGATGCCGGTGTTGGAATTGGCACAGTTTGGGTTAATGGATTTGCAGGAACACCTGTACAGGCAGTGCTTAAATCCGTAAATGGACCCCATGCAACATAATCAACGTCTCTAGGAGTTCCTCCTGTGTCAACCTGAGAAATTAAATAACTCAAAGGTCCAGCCTGGTTCACCTGTAAAAAGAAGAAAGCCGGATTTGGGGAAGTGAATAAACATCCTATCTGACCCAAACTAGGGACATTAGTTGAATTGGCGTAGGTCACGGTCTGTCCAGTACAAAATGCTGGTGCCTCTGTACAAGGTAATGTTCCTATACACAGATTAAAGTTTGTAAACACAGGGACAGTACTTGTTGAAAAAACTCTGATATAGTAAGTTGTTCCAGCAACTAAGCCCGCTCCTGAGTTACAGCCAACTTGTGTTAAGCCGCCACAACTACCTTGGTAAATAGCATAACTCAAAGCAGTAGCAGGAGTAACATTATTAAATGAAATTATATGAGTAACAGAAGTAGCAGTAAATGTAAACCAAACGTCATCATTAGCAGCCCCTGCGCCTCCACAAGTTGTAGCAGGAAGAGATGCCGTTGCACCTGATAAAGTACCTTGAGTGGTTTGAACGCAATTTAAATTTTGATTAACTATAGCAAATGTTGCATTTGCACACTCATCATTAACAGGCAATGCTGCAAAATTAAAGGCTGACCATTGACTTGCATCTGTTGGAGAGCAAATAGCTCTAACATAAAACACATAGGCTGTTCCCGCTGATAAACCGTTTGCAGTATATGGACTTGTTGCCGGAATACCATTTCCTGTTGGAACTGGTGAACCTGCAGGCAATACTAAAATTTCCCAAGCTGTTGCTGTCGAACCATCAGGGTTCGGTAGTTGAGTCCAACTCAATACAGCAGATGTTTGAGTTATATTAGTGGCTGAAAGTGAAGTTGGTCTTGCACAGGTTGGGGCTGGTGAACATGTCACATTCGCAACCCATCCAGGTCTGTTAACTGAGCCATCACTTCTGAAAACAAAAGTTAAACAGCCCTCAGGAGATGTAGAAGTAAAAGGACCGGGAATTGTTGTTCCCCAATACGAACCAGGAATACCTCCGGGAACGTTTGCTGGAGGATTTGCACTTGCAATTTGGGTAGCTGGATTGACAGTATTTCCATCATAAACATATAGTCCATCCCAATTTGTTTCGGTATCGAATGCTGTAAAAGTTACGGTCACTATTTCACCAGGAGTTGTTGGGCAAATAATTGTGGTAACATTTGAAGTATTGTTATAATTTGCGGTAGTTCCTCCTTCATCTGTAAAGATACCACCACAAACAGGAGGCGCTACTAAAGTAGTTACTGTTCTTGGACCTCCCCAAGTACTACTGTCTGTTACACTACAAACCGCTCTGATATATAAATTGTAACATGTTGCAGGAGTTAATCCCGTAAGTGAGAAAGGATTCGTAGAGGCACTAACAAAACCTGTAGAAGCGGCAGTAGGCAAAGGCGAGCCACATGGCAACGCTAAAACTTCCCAAGCGGATGCCACAGTAGTATCAGGATTAACAGGTTGTGTCCAGCTTAATATAACAGAATTATGTGTAAGTGTATTAGATGTAATTGCCGTAGGAGTTCTACAAGTCGGCGGTGGAGCACAGGTTACATTTGAAACCCATCCAGGATTATTAACAGAACCATCACTTCTAAATCTAAAAGTTAAGCAACCATCAGCACTTGTAGAGGTGAAAGGGCCAGGAATTGTCGCTCCCCAATATGAACCAGCTAAACCACCAGGTACATTTCCGGCTCCATTTGTGCTTGCAACTTGTGGAGCCGTAATTGAATTACCATCAAAAACATATAAGCCATCCCAATTTGCTTCAGTATTAAATGCTGTAAACGTTACCGTTACAACATCGCCTGCATTTACAGGACAAATCGTCACCGTTGAATCTGAATTATTTGGATAGTTTGCAGTTGCACCACCCGCATCGACAAAGTTACCACCGCAAATAGGCGGCGCAACTTGAGTTGTCACGATTGTTGGCCCTCCCCACGTACTGCTATCTGTAACAGAGCAAACTGCTCTTATATATATGTTATAACATGTTGCAGAACTTAATCCCGTAAGAGTAAAAGGATTTGTAGATGCACTAACAAAACCTGTTGAAGCAGCGGTTGGCGCAGGCGAACCACAAGGTAATGCTAAAACTTCCCAAGCAGATGCAACGGTAGTATCAGGATTAACCGGTTGTGTCCAGTTTAATACCACTGAACTCGAAGTAACAGTATTGTTAGTTATTGCAGTTGGAGCTATACAAGTTGGTGGTAGTCCACAAGTTACATTGGCAACCCATCCAGGATTATTAACTGAACCATCACTTCTGAATCTAAAAGTTAAACAGCCATCAGCACTTGTAGAGGTGAAAGGGCCAGGAATTGTAGCACCCCAATATGAACCAGCTAAACCGCCTGGTACATTACCAGCTCCATTAGCACTTGCAATTTGCGGAGCCGTAATTGAATTTCCATTAAAAACATATAACCCATCCCAATTTGCTTCAGTATTAAATGAAGTAAAAGTTACGGTTACAACATCTCCAACATTTACAGGGCAAATAGTTACAGTTGAATCTGAATTGTTTGGATAGTTTGCAGTTGGACCACCAGCATCCACAAAGTTACCACCACAAACAGGCGGTGCAATTTGAGTTGTTATTGTTGCGGGGCC
>JAYURX010000329.1:0-3518 GCA_043755965.1 Flavobacterium sp.
GAGTGTATTTTTGCTTGAAGTATAAATTATTTTTCCTGATATTTCATAAATGACAACTGTTACTATTTTATCGTTAGCGTCAGAATTTGAAATGGAAACGGATTCACTAGTTGGATTTGGATACAAAGAAATAGTATTGGCATTAAAAGAAGGATTGCCTAATGCCAGTACAAATTCGGTATTGAAAGTATTGGTCACAATGGCAGGGTTCGTGTCAAAATAAATACTGGCCGTGTTTGGAATAATATCACCAATTGCAAAGCCCGCTGTTGGTTTAATTTTGAAAGTAATAAATCCTTTTCCAATATTTGTATCCGGTACGGAAACAGGAAGCTGGATGTCCTCAAAATTCCACGTCAGGCTTTTTCCTAATCTGTCTAAAGTGTAACTATGACTGGCATTAAGCATTACCAATGTGTTCTCGTCGAGTTGATTATCCAACACATCGTTAACAGAAACATTCAAAGCACCAATATTTCCGGTATTCTCAAATCTGATGGTATAATACAAATAATCCGCAGCCGTAAATGACGAATATAAAATTTTATCTCCATGAGATTCTGTTTTATCATTAGGATCATATGCCGCTGAAATTGCTTGTGTTGAGGTGGCAATGTTATTTGCAGCGATAACATCACCAGTTGGTGGCACTATGAAAACGGTGTTTGTTAAAAGTTGTCCAATTGAAACTGTCGGAATTGGAGGAACAGCCATTGTTACCGTTATTGTTCTGCTTTCAAAAGGAATTAAATTAGTAAAATCGTATGTAAAACCATTGGCGATACTAGTTGTTCCTGTCTGAGAAATTGTAGTGATTGTTGTACCAGCATTGTTGTTAAAAGTTAAAGTTCCGGTAGCTAAAGTTTGATTGCCAAGGTTGGTATATACTATTCTATTTTTATATGTAGTTCCTGCTCTTGGTGCATTTTCCGGGACAATGACAACTGCTAAATCATTATAGTTTTGCGTAATAGTTATTGGGAAATTATAAGTAGTCATGCTGCCTGAAGCTACAGCCACATCGGCGAAGCTAGCAGTAGTGCTATACATCAGATTATAATCTGTATTTATTGTATAGCCTAAATCGTAAGTATTTGTCGTGCTGGCATCATATAGGGAATATGTCCCTGAAAGCGAAGTAATATTGTGGACATTACTATCATTATTTACTTCATATTGAAATTGGCCTAACGGGAAATTTAGTTCGCCAACTTCCTGAGTTCCGTTACCATTGGTATCTATAAAGGCATTTAGTCTAATGCCTGAACAATCTATTGAACCAGTTGAAGAGGATTGTGCAACTATATTAACATATCCTGCTGCATTACTAAAATTAGTAACTAAAAGAATGTAATATTCACCTGCAATGGCGTTTGCAATATTAAACTGTTCGGATGCTGACGTAGAATAACTACAGCCTGTTGTCAGTCCTGTAAGATTAGGAGCACCTCCCGAAATAGCGGCACACGCATCACTTTGAGAATTAAATGGTCCCCAGGCTACATAGTCTATATCTCGTGGTGTTCCTGCTAAATCGTTTTGTGATATCAATAAATTTACAGAGCCACTTGCAGCAATTTTAATTGAAAAGTACCTTGGGTTAGGTGTAGTAACCAGGCATCCTATTGTTCCCAGGCTCGGATTTCCGGTTGAATTGACATAATTGTTAACTCCACATATCGATTGAGCTTCTTCACAAATTGATTGGGTGGAAACGCACAAATTAAATGTAACCGTTTGTGGTGCATCTAAGTTTGAAAAGACTCTAAGATAATAGGTTTCACCGACAGTTAATCCTGTATTGACTATTCCTGACGCGTTAGAAGCATTGCAATTCACTAATACCAAACCTCCGCAAGTTCCCGAATATAGAGCTTGATTTAAGTTTAGGTCAGTTCCTGCAACATTTTGAACAGAAGTGACAATTTTTGGATCTGTCGCAACAAACCGAAACCATACATCGTCGTCGGCTGTTCCTACGCATGTTGTTGCTAATGACGGAAGAGATGGCGTCGCTCCATTTAATGTTCCGGGAGTAACTAGAGAACAGGAATTGTGATTTACAGGAACCACAATTGCGTTTGTACATTCATCATTGGAAGGTGGCGTAAAACTCGTATTACCGCTACCGCCAGAAGACCAAATACTTGTGTCGGTTGCAGAACAAATAGATCTTACAAAAGAAGCATAACAGGTTCCTGGATTTAATCCCGTAATGGTATACGGATTAGAGCTGGTTATTATTCCTGTTGATGCAGTATTGGGGAAACTTCCACAAGGTAAGGTAATCACTTCCCAGCTGGTAGCTCCTGAATTTTCTGTCCATCCCACACTCATCGAATTTTCTGTTATGGCAGAGGTAAACAAGTTTGTTGGTTTCAAACATGTTGGTGCTGGCCCGCAAGTTACATCGGCAACCCACCCCATGCGATTAACATTGGCATCACTTCTAAACCTGAAAGTCAAACAGCCATCAGGGCTTGATGATGTAAATGGTCCGGGAATGGTGGTTCCCCAATACCCTCCGGCTAAACCACCGGGAACATTTTCTGCGGCATTAGTACTCGGAATTTGTGGAAAACTTATAGAATTTCCATCAAAAACATATAGAGCATCCCAACCGGCTTCGGTATTAAATGACGTAAAAGTTACTGTGACCACATCGCCGGCAGCGCTCGGACAAATAGTAGTAGTGTTATCAGAATTATTAGCATAATTAGCGGTAGAACCGCCATTGTCTACAAATTGTCCGCCGCAACCTGGAGGAAGGACAGTAGTAGTAACAGGGTTAAAAACGCATACGGTGCTATAACCCGATGGTAAACAAGCTGCTCTGACATAAAAATTGTAACAGGTTCCAGGTGTTAACCCTGTGATGAAATAGGGATTAACTGTGACAATTTGCCCGACACTCGCAGCAGTTGGCGCTGGTGAGCCGCAAGGCAAAGCAAATATTTCCCATGAGGTTGCTCCACTAGTCCATCCTAAAACAGCACTGGTTGAAGTTATTGAAGTAACTATTGGATTGGTTGGTCTGAGGCATTCACTCGGCTGTTCACAAGATACTTGGGCAACCCATCAGCTCTGCTAACAGACGGATCGCTTCTAAATCTGAAAGTCAAACAACCATCCGGACTAGTGGAAGTAAATGGACCGGGAATTGCAGTCCCCCAAAATCCACCAGCCAATCCACCCGGAACATTTCCTGATGGATTTGAACTTGAAATTTGTGGTGCAGCTATTGAGTTTCCATTAAAAACATATAATGCATCCCAGGTTGCTTCTATATCGAATGATGTAAAAGTTACGGTTACTAAATCACCGGGATTTGGCGGACAAATGGTAACGGTGTAATCGCTGTTATTTGCGTAGTTGGCAGTAGGACCGGCAGGATCGGTAAAAACACTACCACATTCCTGAGAATGAATAGCAGTTAAAGTTCCTAAAAAAAGGAACAGCGTTAGAAGTAAAGTTTTCTTCATGTTGGTTTAGTTTTTTGACATTCAAATATAATGAAC
>JAYURX010000330.1:0-3518 GCA_043755965.1 Flavobacterium sp.
AATAGAATGGGGGTTGATAGGTTCTTGTACCAATTCATCTTATGAAGATATGGCGCGTGCTGCTTCAATTGTTGAACAAGCTGTTGCTCACGGAATTACCCCTAAAGCGGAATTTGGAATCAATCCTGGTTCAGAGCAAATTAGATATACTATCGAAAGAGACGGAATCATTGCCACTTTCGAAAAAATGGGCACCAAAGTTTTTACGAATGCCTGTGGTCCATGCATTGGACAATGGGATAGAGCTGGTGCTGATAAGCAGGAAAAAAATACCATCGTGCATTCGTTTAACAGAAATTTCTCTAAACGTGCTGATGGAAATCCAAATACGCATGCTTTTGTTACTTCACCGGAAATGGTAGCTGCTTTAGCCATTTCGGGAGATTTGACTTTTAATCCAATTACGGATACACTGTTAAATGATAATGGGGAAGAGGTAAAATTAAATCCGCCACACGGTGATGAGTTGCCAAAAAGAGGATTTGATGTGGAAGACGCAGGTTTTCTGGCTCCGGCTGTAGATGGTAGCAATGTACAGGTTGCGGTTTCTCCAACTTCGGATAGATTGCAATTGTTGGCACCATTTGAAGCGTGGGATGAAAAAAATATAACGGGTGCCAAATTACTTATCAAAGCTTTTGGAAAATGTACTACGGATCATATCTCAATGGCTGGACCGTGGTTGCGTTTCCGCGGACATTTAGATAACATTTCAAACAATATGCTGATTGGTGCGGTAAACGCTTATAACCAGGAAGCTAATAAAGTTAAAAATCAATTAAGCGGAGAATACGCTCCGGTTCCTACGGTGGCAAGAGCTTACAAAGCGGCTGGTGTTCCTTCTATAGTTGTGGGTGACCAAAACTACGGAGAAGGTTCATCGAGAGAACATGCTGCGATGGAACCAAGATTTTTGGGTGTTAAGGCAGTTTTGGTAAAATCATTTGCACGTATTCACGAAACCAATTTGAAAAAACAAGGAATGTTAGCGTTGACTTTTGCTAACGAAGCGGATTATGATAAAATTCAGGAGGATGACACAATCAACTTCTTAGATTTAACAGAATTTGCTCCGTCAAAACCATTGACTTTAGAGTTTGTTCATTCTGATGGTTCAAAAGATATAATCCTGGCAAATCACACGTATAATGATAGTCAAATTGGCTGGTATGTGGCCGGTTCTGCCTTGAATTTGATTGCTGCAGGAAAAGCGTAATCAATTTAATAGATGATAAAAAAATGCTCAACTACTGTTGAGCATTTTTTTTGAACTTAATCTATCAAAAATAAAAAAAGATAAAAAACTCTTTTTATTTTTAAATATAATTTTTACATTTGTACAATAACTAGCAATCTATGTTTTCAAAATCTTGTGAATACGCAATCAAGGCGATGATATTTGTAGCCCAAAAATCTAAAGATGAGGTTAGGGTAGGAGTAAAGGAAATTGCGAAAGGCATTGATGCACCGGAGCATTTTATTGCAAAAATATTACAGGATTTAGGCAAAAAAAAATTAGTGAATTCCGTTAAAGGTCCAAATGGAGGGTTTTACATGGATCAAATAAATTTAAAATGCTCTATTGCAGATGTTGTAAAAGCTATTGATGGTGATGGAATTTATAAAGATTGTGTTATTGGTTTAAAACTTTGTTCTGAAAAAAATCCGTGCCCGGTTCACTTTGAATTTAAAGAAATCAAGAAAAATTTAATTACAATGCTTGAAGAAAACATTATCGCTAATTTCAATGACAAATTAGATACAGGAAAATTTTTCCTCAAAAACAAATAGCTTTTTTTATTATAACAAAAGATAAAAAGATATTAATATATGAAAGTTTGTTTTTGGCAAACCAGTCAAACATATAACAACGGGTCATAGTTATGTAACTCAATTCGAAAATATAAGAGCCACCTTTATGTAATTTATTGAAAATTAAAAAGTTATAATTATAAGGTTTAGTATGAAGGATTTTTTAAAATAACACAAGGAAATATGAAATTAAACAGAAAATTAATCATCACTCTTGTGATGACTATTTTGACCTCTAAAATTGGTTATGCTCAAGATGCATCTAATATTATTAATGACAATTCCAATACATTAGGTTTATGGTTGGTATTTTTAGTTTTGGTTATTCCAATGTTGCTGTTTATTGGAAGTTTGTATTTCAAATTTAAAAACAAGGTTATTGAAAATGAGGAATGGAACCAACTGGGAACCAAAACTCATTTCTCTGAATATATAAAGAGCTTGAGCAAAAGTCAAATCCAGAAATTAATGAATTTGAAAAACAGGGATAAGTCTGCGCGCCAAAATAGCAACGCCAACAAAGCCAAATTCTTATTACTATTACTTTTAAGTTCAGGTTCCATCTTCGCACAAGATTTTAAAAATCAAAAAGATAATTTCTTTTCGCAACCGGGAATTATAATCACCATCATTTTAATATTAATTCCAATATTACTTGGTGTTGGATTCGCTATGGTAAAAGCGAACAATACGGTAAAGCGTTATTTGAATAAAGGAAAAACTGCCGAAGCCGAAGCATTTGCAGCCCATTTAAAAACTATCGACACATCTGTATTAGAAGAAACTTTGAATAATAGAGAAGCTGCCTTGGATTATAGTTTGACAAATCAGGAACTTTCAGGAACAGAAAAAGCAGAAGATAAAATAGGAATTCTAAATAACATCAGCGACAAGCATCAGGTTCATTTTACAGCTCTGAAAAAAAGAGCGGTTCAAAAGCCAAGTTTAGAACCCGGAATTGCAAAACTAATTTTATGGTATTTTGGTTGCGCCACTTTTTGGTTGGTTGTAGGAACAGGAATCGGAGAATACCTGGGAATAAAATTCGTAGCACCGGATATGGATCATCAAAGTTGGTTGAGTTTCGGGAGGTTAAGGCCTGTTCATACCAATATTGTTTTTTGGGGTTGGGCTTCTTTAGCAATGATAGGTTTAGGATATTATGTAGTTCCAATAGTAAGCAATGCAAAAATCTATTGTATCAAGTGGGGTTGGTATGCATTGGCATTAACCAATTTGATGGTGATATTTGGAACCATTTGCCTAATGTCAGGAATCAACAATGGTGGTGGAGAATTTAGGGAATACATTTGGCCCGTTATGGCGCTTTTTGCTGTTGCGCTTATTCTCACTTTAGCCAATTTTATTCTAACCGTTGCCCGGCGCACAACCAAGGAAATTTATATAGCAAATTGGTACATTGTTTCTGCTCTGATTTTTACAATAATTGTGGCACTTACCGCTTATTTGCCTTTTTGGCAGGACGGCGTTTCAGAAACTATTGTACAGGGATATTTTATGCATTCCGGAGTAGGAATGTGGTTTACACTTTATACGCTTGGGTTATTGTATTATTTTATTCCGCAGCAACTTAATAGGCCAATATATGCTTATAGTCTTGGGATTTTAGCTTTCTGGACCCAAATATTATTCTACACCATAATAGGGACACATCATTTCATTTTTGCACCATTGCCTTGGTGGCT
>JAYURX010000331.1:0-8338 GCA_043755965.1 Flavobacterium sp.
AAACCCCAAAATTTTGGAAAAGTCAATTCGGTTCTGATTGTATAACCTTTTGACTTTGTAATGAGATCAGGATTCATTCTAAAAGCCTCGTGCAAAATCCCGATTAAAGTGTTCTTGATATTTTTAATGTCATCAAAACGTTCTTTTCTGATAACCGATGAAAACGGAATAGTGTCCTCGAACCAAATGCTTCCATCGCAGTCAAAACTTTTCCAGTGAATTATTTGCCCTTGTGATTCTTCAATAATTAAATTCTGTCCAAACTTTGTAGGTAACGCAAAAGCTTTGGCGCCATCAAGTACCAAATATTCTCCTGTGATGAGTAATTTTCCATTACTGTAAAACGTTTGTTTCATTTTATTTTTTAACCTTTACTGTCACACTGAATACTTCGGCTACTCTCAGCATAAACTAAAGTCGAAGTGTTATTTTCTTAGATTTTCTATAAATGACACAACAGCTGAATGCGAAATGGAATTGTTTTCAAAATGACTTTTAATGATTTTTCGTTCTTCCGATGTGGTTTGAAACTGATTGAGAATATTATTGATATGCATTTTCATGTGTCCTTCCTGAATTCCCGTTGTAGTTAATGAACGCAGCGCCGCGAAGTTTTGCGCCAAACCTGTTACGGCAACAACCTTCATCAACTCCTGAGCAGATGGTTTTCCGAGAATTTCCAAGGCCACTTTTACTAAGGGATGCAACGACGTCAAGCCACCAACGGTTCCTAATGCTAACGGAATTTCGATCCAAAAAGTAAATATTCCATTTTCAATTTTGGCATGAGATAAACCGGAATATCGACCATTGCGGGAAGCATAGGCATGAACACCAGCTTCCACTGCACGGAAATCATTTCCTGTTGCTAAAACCACAGCATCCACACCATTCATGATCCCTTTATTATGTGTAACCGCACGGAAGGGTTCAATCTCGGCAATGCGAACAGCTTGTAACAATTTCTCAGCAAACATTTGTGGGTTTTCTATTTTCTTTTCGGCTAGTTCTTCCACTTTACAAGACACTTCGGCACGAACAATACAATTCGGAACATAATTCGAAAGAATACTCATTACAACTGTAATATCCTTTTCAGCTTCATTAAAATCAGGATGACTTTGTGCTTCTTCTTTTACCGTTTTTGCCAATTGTTCAAGGCATGAATTGATGAAATTGGCACCCATGCTGTCTTTTGTTTCAAAAGTCGCATGCAACTGAAAGTAACTTTCTAATTCGGTGGTTTTATTTCGAAGTTCCAAAGATGTGATTCCGCCTCCACGCTTTTGCATGTTTTGGGTAATACTTTCAGTAGACGCTATTAAATTTTCTTTTTTTCTATCGAAAAACTGCTGAAGTTTAGTCGCATCTCCCTTAAACAGAAAATGAACCTGACCTATTTTTTCGGTGTTTAAAACGGTCGCTTTAAATCCGCCACGCGTACTCCAAAACTTAGCCGACTTAGCGGCTGCTGCCACAACCGAACTTTCCTCAATAACCATCGGCACCGAATAATATTTCCCATTGATTAAAAAATTAGGTGCAATTCCAATGGGTAAATAGAAATTGGAAATCGTGTTTTCTACAAACTCATCGTGCAATTGTTGGAGTTTGGCATCGCTGTTCCAGTATTGCTTTATCGTCGCAATGGCTTCTGTTGGATTAGCAAAATATTCATTGGTAATCCAATTGATTTTTTCTTCTTTTGTTAGTTTGGAAAATCCTGAAACTGCATTATTCATTGTAAATAGTAAGTATATTAATCAACAACAAATATAGTTTATTCAGTGTTGATTTTAGTTTTATTTGTAAAACAAACAAGCCACATATAAATGTGGCTTGCTTTCAAAATTAATCATTACTAACTCTAACCTTATTGTTTAATTAATTTCATTGTTATTGAACTATTGTTGTTATCAATGGCTTTGACCAGATAAACGCCATTACTCAAATCGTTTACATCAAATTGATAATTTTCTGAAGAAATATTATCAAAAGATTTAACTATCTGTCCTGTAATAGAGTATACGTGAACTTGAGAGACTTGCCCGCTTATTGTAAATAAACCTGAAGTAGGATTTGGATACAAATTCAAATTAGCAATTGCATTAAAATTCGTAGTACTCAATGTTGCCGGTTGATTACCATACACTCTAAATCCTCCTGTTTCTATAGAAATATTCATACCAGTATCTGTAACATTCAGAATTGAATTGTCCATTAAATTGTACCAGGTTCCCGTAAAAGGGAATCCTGCACTTGTATTCAATGTATTATCCGAGAAATTTGTTCGAACAAATACATAACTTAAAGCGGCTGTTTGTGTTGTGCTTGTCCATACATCCAATCTCGGACTTCCTGTAGCACTTAAATTCCATCCAAATTGACCGTTTTCAAAAACAGCTTCGGTTTTTTTTAAATCAATCATTTTAGCCCAATTATTATAAATATTTAATCTCGCAGCATCACCCAGCCAATTATTTACCCAGTGTAGCTGTGGTTTTGTATCTAACTTACAATCTGGATTTGAATAAGAAATGACTCCATTATTACAAGTCCACAATGATGCGGTATTTCCCAATTCTGCAAAATGCCAGATCATCTTTGGTCCGGGAACCAATAGAAATACTGAGCCCATTGCAGGGAATCTTTGTAAAATCTTAGCTAAATTTCCTTGAGTTTGGCCGGCTTCATTAAAAGCCTTGTAACCAACTCTTTCTTCGTCATGGCTTTCTGCGTATCCTATAAATCTGTTAGTTGTAGCATCGGCAACTGCCAAAAGATCAGCATAATTTCCTTTTAATAAATTGGCGTAAGGGTCGGTCATTTTGCGCCATTGCATGATTCCTTTAGTATCTCCGGAGCGCAGGTAATTT
Organism: Flavobacterium sp.; assembly: GCA_043755965.1. Classification (GTDB taxonomy): domain Bacteria; phylum Bacteroidota; class Bacteroidia; order Flavobacteriales; family Flavobacteriaceae; genus Flavobacterium. Next base: position 2,877 of record JAYURX010000331.1, read on the forward strand.
GCCCATTCAGTTTCTTCAGTAGCAGAGCCACCGTTTCCTAGGTGTTCAAAAATCACTAAAAAATTAGGGTCAAAACTCCATTGTATGTCGGCATATTGTTTCAATTTAGCAACTCTGTCGGCAAGATAGCTGTTGGTACATCCTTCATCTCCACTAGAACAACTATTTGTAAATCCTTTTGTTAAATCCCAACGGAAACCATCAATCTTATAATCCTGTATCCATGTTTTAATTGTTTGGGTAACAAAAGGAGTTATTACATCTCCACCAGGACCGGTCGTTCTAAAATGGTTGATATCACTACCCACATTATAGGAATGCCTTGGAGTTAAGTTAATGTATGGATTTTCAGACGTTGTTCTTTCACCATTTGCATTTGTGTTTGCCCATCCATCATTATCTGTGTCTAACATCCATATTCTTTCCAGTGGCGAACGCCCGAAAACGTGGTTTAAAGCAATGTCAAGAATGACAGCAATTCCATTCTGATGGCACAAATCCACAAACTCTTTCAATTTTGCAGGAGAACCATACCTCTTGTCTGCCGCCATATGATAAACTGTGTTATAACCCCAGCTCATATTTCCCTCAAACTCCATAACGGGCATTAACTGAATGGCGTTTATTTTCAAGTTTTTAAAATAATCAATCCGGTTAATTAAATCCTGATAGGTTCTGTTGGCATCAAAATCACGGACTAAAACTTCATAAATAGTTAAATCTTTTTTCTTTGGTTTAACAAAATTAGTTGAAGCAGCGCTCCATGTATAATTCCACCAAGCTGATGGTCCTGTTTGTAAAACAGTAACTTCTCTTTGCTGGCCTGGCGCAACATCATCGTACACTGGTAATCCAGGATAAACTCCTAAAGCTACAATTTCGGGATCATCAAATGGAGATAAAAGCAATTTAGAATAAGGATCGGCGGTTTTAACGATTGATGGAGAACCTGCTGGCAAGTTAACCACATCACCAATCCAATACTGGTATGCATAATACTGACCGGGAGTCAATCCTGTTAACTCCAACCAATATTTAGTAGAGCCGGAGGCATTATCTTTTTTCATGGCATAGGCAAGGGTTGGCTGCCAATTGTTGAAATTACCTGCTACATAGACAAAACTTTTAAATGGTAGGTTTACTACCAGAGTGGCTTTGGTTGGGTCTGAAGCGTTATAATTAATGCCATCAACCATTCCGGCGGGTAATGCCAAAGAAATTGTTCCCGGATTAATAACCACAGAAAACCGTGCAAAGAAAAAAGTATTTCCTTGAGTGATTTTTAAAACATAATTTTTATTGACTGTAACATTTGTATCGGTATAAGAATAGGAAGCGGTAGTAGCTGTATTTTGTGCAGTAGCAGAGCCATTAACAAATAACTCGTATGTGGCGGCACCATTTGTGTTGTTTGCAGTTATTACCACATTACTACCACTTGTTATGATATTATTACTGTTTAAAAGTGGAGCAGTTAAAGTGTATTGGAATGCTCCAACAGGAACAAAATAATCAATCGTTTGTGAAGCGGCATCCGCAGAGCGGAAAACTACACAAATTTCTGTTATAGAACTACTAGTAGACACCCCAAAATAAGTATACAGATCTGGAGTTATTGACAAACTGTAGGTTGATGCGGTAACTTGTGTGAGTTGCGGGTGTAAGGGACTGGTAAAAACAGGGCTTCCTTTGATGTTTTGAAATCTAACGCCATTTACTGTTACACCTATGTAAGCATAAATAACGCCGGTGTAGGTAGCTAAACCAGTACCCGTTTTGTTAAAAGTCAAAGTAGCTGGCTGATCTGCCAGAACGGTAGTTGGAGATGTTGTTATCTGTGCATAGGACAAATAAGAACACAACATGGAAATTAGTAATATGCAATAATTCTTTTTCATTTCAATTTTCTATTTATATAAAAGGCTATCAAATAAAAAATGATAGCCTTTTTTGTACTTTATTTTTTTTTATTGTGGCAATAAAATATAACTTCCATCTAAATCATTAAACCAAATGTCATAAGTTCCTGCGGTTTGAACACTGATATTGTTAGAAGAGTTGAAAAGTGCTGTTCCATAAGCTTGAGTACTTCCACTACTACCCCAATTAGTTGACCAATCTGCATTGGCTCTAAATTTCATTTCATTTGCCGTAAGAACTACATTAGTGATAAACCAAAGATGCGGATTATTAACATCTTGAGTCATAATAGTATCACTTCCCCAACCATTTGCTGTTGCAGCTCCAATAATTCCCATTGTTGAATAGGTAGTTCCCACTGAGCCAGTATAAGGAGTTACTGTAAAACTTCCCCCTGATCCAGTAGTTGTGAAACTATAAGTATAATATCCCGCAGTTGCAACATTAAAAGTACCCGGATCTGATCCGCTACCTGTATTTACAGCTAAAGTAGCATTGTCATTGGTTCCCCATTGTGGTTGCCATTGTCCTCTTACTTCTAATAATTTGAACGCCCCAGCGCTAAAATAACCGGTGTACACATAATTATTTGGAATGTTTTGGTTTCTAAAAACAGGGTTGTTATTATTATTATTATTCCATCCTGGTGTAGTTGCACTTCCTACAAAATATAGATTAGGAAAAGTAACACTGTATGGAGTAACGGTAATACTTAATGGGTTTGACGTTCTAACTAAAACATCTAAACTTTCATTGGTATTTCTAGCTTTTATTCTTAAATCCATATTACCGGCAACACCAGGAGTTAATCCAATTCCTAATGCTGCAGAATTTAAATCAGCGTGAGTTACTGCTAAAGTAGTTAAATTGGTAAGAGTACCCAAAGAAACTGGTGAAGCGAAATTTGAACCTCCAATAGCTGCTTCAACTGTATAATCTACATCAATATTTAAATCTGAATTTAAGACAACATCCGTCCAATTAACTGTAAGTACAGTATCGCCTGAGTTACCAATAGATAATACAAAAGCAGTTCCGCTCGCTGGACTGGTAATAACCGGAGGATTAGTTGGATATGTTGTAACGAAATAAAGTACTGAATTACTTAAAACACTGCCTGAATTTATTCTTAAAAAGATTGAAATATCTCTAAAATTTTGAACACCTGCATCTCGAATTGCTTGATTTAAATCTTCGACAGAAATTGTAAATTCTTTGTTACTTGTACTGCCTAGGGGTATTACATTCGTAAACTCTCCATCCAAGGACATTTCAACAATATAATTTGAACTACCTGTTAAATCATCTTTCCAAACAACTGTTAATGCTGGGTTTTGAGGAAGTCCAAAATTTAAAAACACTGAATTAATCTCAGGTTCCGTTAATTTAAACTCTGCATCTGGGGAAGTAATTTTTAAATTATCATCCGTACCACAGGAATTTAAGACAAACATCAATGACAGTAATAATATACTACTGATTTTTTTTATATGTATTTTCATTATACTTTTTTTTAAAGGTTATAAATTTAATGGTATCAAAATATAATGACCTGTTAAATCATTAAACCAAACATCATAATCATCTTCAACAATTACTGGAATGTTAGTGCCATTTAATGTTGCAGTTCCTGAAAAAGACGTTGAACCAGCCCAAACCGAACTTGTATTTGTTACAAATTTCAAATCACCAGGGGTTAAATGCAATGTATTTACATACCATATATGATTATCAAATGTTGATTGAGTCATTGGAGTATTTACAGTTGATGTTCCTTGAATGGTGATTGAAGTAAAAGTTTCTGCACCTGCGGTTGACAATGGTTCAAATGAAAAGGTATTATTACTATAATTAATAGTAAAAGTATAATACCCAGCAGCAAGCGAAGAATTATTGTAAGGAAAAGTTCCGGGATCGGAACCTCCACCAGGGTTAACATTAATTCCATTACCACCATTAGTTCCCCACTGAGGCTGCCAAAGTCCTTTTTCTTCTAAAACTTTAAATTGTCCAGCAGCAAAATAACCCGCATATCTATATAAATTTGGGTTTGAACCATCTCTAAATAACGGTGGATTATTGTTATTGTTATTCCAACCTGGTTGCGTTGCATCACCTACAATATAATAATCTTTAAATGGGTAATTGAAATAGGGATACACATTAAATGTTATAGTATTTGATGCAACTGGCAAACTAGCTGTTGTTCCAATTGTGGAAACTACTCTTGCGTATGCAGCATTCCATTGAAAAGGGGGTAAACCAGCACTACCAACAGCAGAATTTAATTGGTTAATTGAAAGCGTTGCACTATTACTACTAACGGTTGTAACCGAGACTGGGTCTGTAAATGCTGCGTCTGAGCTTATTTGAACATTGTAAAATACAGCTGTTTGTTGCCCATAATCAGCAGAAGTCCAATTTAGTGTAACTGCAGGATTATTCGGGTTTAGTTGATCAAGCTCTATGTCTGATATTTCTAAATTTGACAATACGACTGGTGTAGTTTCAGAAACTTTAAAATCCGCATTGTCATCAGTACATGAACTGATTACAAAAAGAGCGCAGAACATTTGTATTAAAATTGATATTTTTTTCATAATTTTTCTATTTTAAATTAATATCCTGTATTTTGAGTCAAATTCGGATTTGATGCTAAAGCTTGAGCCGGAATTGGGAATAATTTCAAGTTAGGTGAAATAGCGATTCCGTTTACTCCGTTTCCTTTCCACGCCCAATTGTATGTTCCGCCCGTATATTTTCCGAATCGTATCAAATCTTGTCTTCGGTGAGCTTCCCAATGCAACTCTCTTGCTCTCTCATCAATAAGAAAGTTCAAAGTAACTTCTCCAGTGGTTACGTTAGCAAAGTTTCCGTCATTAGCTCTTTCCCTCAAAGCATTGATGTATGTCAACGATTGAGCACTTGCATTGGCAGTACCGCTTCCGTTCGTTGCACCGTCATTTCTCATTTGCGCTTCAGCATACATTAAATAAACATCAGCAAGCCTGAACAACGGGAAATCTGTACTAACAAAAGTAGAGTTCGGTCCTGGTATACCTGTTGAACTGATGTTTGAAAACTTAGTTAATATATACCCTTGGTCTTTATTAGAAATATCAGTTATTTCTAAAGATCTATCCCCACCACCAATAAGTGATTTTCTGGAATCATAATCAAATGCTACGCCATCAAATTTTTGGACAAATTGCTTTCTCAATCGTAAAGCTCCACCCCAACCACCAGAGCCAACTCCTAGTGAAGCACCGTTAACTTCTAATGAACCTACAGATCCATTAACCATTACGGTAGTCGCACCATAACTTTGAGTTACCTGACCATCAGCCTGAATTGCGAAAATCATTTCTTCAGAAGTGTTGTTGTCTGCTTTGAAATTATCAAGATAATTTGGTTTAAGAGTATAACCTCCGGCAATGATTTGAGAGCATTGCGCGATACAATCTGAATAACGGTTGGCACCAATAAATACCTCAGCATTCAAATACATTTTTGCCAATACCATTCTTGCGAAAGCCTGATCT
>JAYURX010000332.1:0-8322 GCA_043755965.1 Flavobacterium sp.
TGAATTCGTGGCTTTTTCAACTTCAATTTTTCTACTTTTGTATTTAGAATTTTTCTAAATAAACAAATGCTAGACATACAAAAAATCAGGGCGGATTTCCCGATACTTAATCAAAAGGTAAATGGCAAGCCGCTTGTTTATTTCGATAATGGCGCTACTTCACAAAAACCACAAGTTGTAATTGATGCTATCGTAGATTATTATTCGCGTTACAACGCTAACATACATCGTGGCGTTCATACGTTAAGCCAAATAGCAACAGACGCTTACGAGCAAGCCCGAAATAAAATCCAAAGGCATTTTAATGCTAAACACAGTTATGAAATCATTTTTACTTCGGGAACTACGGAAAGCATTAATCTTGTTGCCAATGGTTTTGCATCACTATTAAAAAAGGACGACGAGATCATCGTTTCAGCATTGGAGCATCACAGCAATATTGTGCCTTGGCAAATGTTGTGCGAACATACAGGTGCGAAGTTATTGGTTATTCCGATGAGTTATGAAGGCGAATTGTTGATGGATGAATATCAAAAGTTGCTTTCGGATAAAACAAAATTGGTAGTCTGCAACCATATTTCAAATGGCTTGGGGACAATCAATCCCATTGATTATATAATTGAAAAAGCGCATCAGGCTAATGCGGCTGTTTTGATTGATGGCGCCCAGGCTTGTCCGCATTTAAAACCGGATGTTCAGGCATTGAATGTAGATTTTTATGTAACTTCGGCTCACAAAATGTGTGGTCCAACTGGTATTGGAATGCTCTATGGAAAAGAAGAATGGCTGCGAAAATTGCCACCATACAAAGGCGGTGGCGAAATGATTGCAACGGTAACTTTTGAAAAAACAACCTATGCCGATTTGCCTCATAAATTTGAAGCCGGAACGCCGCACATTTGTGGTGGAATTGCATTTGGAACCGCTATCGATTATATGAATGAAGTTGGTTTTGACACTATTGCGGCGTACGAAAAAGAATTGCTGGCTTATGGAACCAAAAGGTTATTGGAACTCGATAACATGGAAATTTATGGACCAAAAGATTTAGACAAGAAGGCATCGGTAATTTCATTTAATATTAAAGGAATTCATCCTTATGACGTTGGCACGATTATCGATAAACTGGGGATTGCCGTCCGAACCGGACATCATTGTGCACAGCCAATTATGGATTTTTATAAAATCCCGGGAACAATAAGAGCCAGTTTTGCTTTTTATAATACCAAAGAAGAAATAGATTTGATGATTGAGGCATTGAAAAAAGCACAAATGATGTTATCCTAAAAAAAATATAAAATGAAAGCAATTACAATGATTTTACTGACCGTTTTCCTTGGGAAAAGTTGTAGCAACGAAGCGCAGAATGATATTGCCAACACAACCATACAGTATACGGCAACGACACGTGGATTTTTCCAAAAAATTATTGTTACCAATCAAAAAGCTACAATTTTTCGAGATAGGAATAGTGAAAAAAATCCGGAAGAGCTGACGATTTCAAATGAAGACTGGAAAGAAATTATCAGTTTTTTTGAAAAGATTGATTTGGAAAAAATACCAACCTTAAAAGATCCAACACAAAAAAGATTTTATGATGGTGCTGCGATTGCCAATCTGAAGATACGTTATCAGGATAAAAATTATGAAACAACTGATTTTGATCACGAATTCCCCCCTGCGGAAATAAATAAATTAGTGGACAAAATAGTTTCATTAGGTAAAGCAAAAGAATGACAATACAGGAAATACAGAACGAAATCGTTGACGAATTTTCGATGTTTGACGATTGGATGCAACGCTATGAATACATTATCGATTTAGGAAAAACGTTGCCGCTGATTGATGGACAATACAAGACCGAAGATAATATTATTAAAGGCTGTCAGTCAAAAGTTTGGGTTCATGGGGCGCAAAATGGAGACAAAATAGTTTTTACTGCCGATAGTGATGCGATTCTGACCAAAGGGATTATTGCGATTTTGATTCGCGCCTTCTCAAATCAAAAAGCGGCTGATATTTTGAATGCAAATACCGATTTTATAGATGAAATTGGACTCAAAGAACACTTGTCACCAACACGTGCCAATGGTTTGGTTTCGATGATAAAAAAAATAAAAATGTATGCATTGGCATATAATGCGAAAAATTAAAAATACCATGGAAGAGTTTAAAGACGATATCAATTTAGGAGAAAATGTGGTGAAAACCCTAAAGGGCATTTACGATCCGGAAATTCCGGTTGATATCTACGAATTAGGACTAATCTACGATGTGATGATTAATGAAGATAATGACGTAAAAGTTTTGATGACATTAACTTCTCCAAATTGTCCTGTGGCCGAAACCCTGCCTCGCGAAGTAGAGGAAAAAATTAAAAAGATAGATACCGTTAAATCATGCGAAGTAGAAATTACTTTTGATCCGCCTTGGAGCAAGGATTTAATGAGCGAAGAAGCGAAGTTAGAATTAGGAATGCTGTAAAGGTTTGAAGTTTTTAGTTTGTGGTTTGAAGTTGAGATCATAAACCATAAACCATAAACCATAAACTTATATATGGACGAGATAATTAATAAAGTGGCCAACTCCGTGCTAGAAGTGTTCGATTTGGAAGATTATTATCCAACGGGCATTCGAACGCAAATTGATATTTCACAATGGCTTTTGGAAGGTTTTTTGCTGAAAGAAAAAGACTTTCGCGAAGCGCTAAAAACTTACGATTGGAAACAATATGAAAACCATTATGTAGCCATTAATTGTTCGACAGATGCCATAATTCCTGCATGGGCAAGCGTTTTGGTTACCGTTTATCTTTCTCCTTTTGCCAAAAAAGTGGTAATAGGTAATCTTTCCGATTTAGAAACCGCTTTGTATCAGGAAATAATTCCAACATTGGACTTTTCTCAATATCAGGACAAGCCGGTTATCTTGAAAGGTTGTTCCAAAAAACCTGTTCCCGAAAACGCATATATCATGGCTATTCAAAAACTGCAACCACTCGCCAAAAGCATCATGTATGGCGAAGCCTGTTCTGCCGTTCCCTTATTCAAGAAAGGAAAATAATTTCGTTTGCATTAAGTTCAAGGGATTAGTATCTTTGCCCCTGACTTGAGGCCTCTAGGCCGAACAGAACGAAGTTAAATTTAAATCTAACCAAAATGAAAAAAATTATACTAACCCTTGCTCTGGCATTTGCTTTTACTAGTGGTTTTGCACAGGTAAACGAAAAAGAATTGCTAAAGGAAACGGAAGAAATAGCAGAAAAACCTAAAGATGAAAAACCAAACGGTTGGGTAAAAAAAGGAAGGTTTACGTTTTTAGCCAATCAAACTTCATTCAATAATTGGTTGGGCGGAGGACAAAGTAACCTCTCCGGGAATTTGGGCTTAAACTATGATTTCAATTATAAAAACAACAGCTGGAGTTGGGATAATAAACTAATTGCCAGTTATGGTTTGACCAAAATGGAAGGACAGGATATTCAAAAAACGGATGACCGATTTGAATTCAATACACTTTTAGGTAAAAAAGCCTTTGGATATTGGTATTACTCAGCATTCTTCAATTTTAAAACGCAATTTGATTCGGGGTTTGATCCCGCAGATAACACAATTAAATTATCACATTTCTTTTCGCCGGCTTATTTCCAGCTTGGACCAGGTATGATGTGGAAAAAAAGCGATAATTTAAAATTCAACATCGCACCGGCAACTTCAAAATTGATTTTGGTTCATTCACATTTTACCGAATTAGGACCTTCTTTTGGGGTTCTTCAGGGCGATACCACACGGTATGAATTTGGAGCTTCCCTTAGTGCGTATTACAAACTTAATGTGATGGCAAATGTTTCTATGGAAAACATTTTAAATCTATACTCTAATTATTTAGAAGACCCACAAAATGTTGATCTTGATTACACCATGAACATTGTAATGAAAGTCAATAGAATTATGAGCGCTAATATTTCGTTTCAGACGATTTATGATGACAATGCTTTCAGGGGATTTCAGGTCCGTGAAGTCCTTGGTTTAGGAGTGAATTTTAGTTTTTAAAACAATTCAAACATAAAAAAGTCCTCTCGTTATTTGACGAGAGGACTTTTTTTATCTAAAGGCTTGCTCAATATCGGCTAATAAATCGTCGATATCTTCAACGCCGGTACTCAATCGGACCAAATCATCAGTAATTCCAATTTCTTTTCGTTTGTCTTCCGGAATGGAAGCGTGTGTCATCAACGCCGGATGATTGGCCAAACTCTCAACACCACCAAGCGATTCTGCCAAAGTAAAAACTTTTAGTTTTTCTAAAAAAGCAATAGCATCTTCTTTTTTACCCGATTTAAATGTGAACGAAACCATGCCGCCAAAACCGCTCATTTGTTTTCTGGCAATATCATGAAACGGATGACTTGGCAATCCTGGATAATATACAGTTTCCACTTCAGGATGATTGCTTAAAAAAGCGGCTACTTTTTCGCCGTTTTCACAATGTCTCTGTACACGCAAATGCAATGTTTTTATTCCGCGTAACACCAAAAAGCTGTCCATTGGCCCCAATGTTCCGCCAGTGGCAAATTGTTTAAAATGCAACTCATCGCCCAACGCTTTGTCTTTTATAATCAAAGCTCCGGCAATAACATCAGAATGCCCGCCAAGATATTTGGTAGCCGAATGCATTACGACATCAGCACCTAAACCCAAAGGCTTTTGCAAATAAGGTGTAGCAAATGTATTGTCAACCGCAAAAAGAATGTTCTTTGCTTTTGTAATTTTAGCAATTTCCTGAATGTCGGCCAACTTCATCAACGGGTTTGTTGGTGTTTCCACCCAAACCAATTTTGTGTTTTCATTGATTAGCGATTGAAATTTCGCCATATCATTCATATCCACAAAGTGGAATTTGATACCGCTGTCTTTGTAAATACGCGTAAACATTCTGTAAGTTCCGCCATATAAATCGTCCATTGCAATGATTTCGTCACCCGCTTTGAACAATCGCAATAAGCAATCGGTCGCAGCCAATCCTGATGAAAATGCTAAACCGCGAGCGCCATTTTCTATCGACGCTAAAGCATCTTCCAAAGCCTGACGCGTTGGATTTGCTGCTCTTGAATATTCGTAATCACCAACAGGTTTTCCCGGCGAAGTCTGAGCGTATGTTGAGGTTTGAAATACCGGTGGCATTACAGCTCCGGTTACTTTTTCATGGTGTTGTCCGCCATGTATAACTTTAGTATTGAATTTCATTTTAAAAAAAATTAGTCAACAAATGTAGCGAGTTTATTTTTAAAATCAGGGTGGTTTTGATTGGATTTAACACTCTATTATTAAAGCATTAATTGGTTGGAATTCTCGAAAACGCCAAGAAAATTTGGGACTTTCCCAAATTTTGAAAGTTGCAGCCATAATTTTAAATTTTTATCAAAAATACAGATTATAAGTTTCAAATGATTTTCCTTTGTAAAAAGAAATTCCATGACTAATAAAATTTACTATTTAGCTTCCTGCGATACCTGTAGAAAAATTATAAAATCATTGCCAAATTCTGACAAACTGGAATTTCACGACATTCGTCAAAACCCAATTACAGCCAATGAATTGGAAGAAATGCATTCGCTTTCCGGAAGTTATGAAGCTTTATTCAGCAAAAAAGCACAGCTTTATAAATCGATGGATTTGAAAAATAAATCACTGACCGAAGCTGATTTTAAGAAGTACATTTTAGAGCATTATACGTTTTTAAGCCGTCCCATTTTTATAATTGATGATAAAATTTATATTGGCAACGGACAGAAAAATATAATTGAAGTTATAAAAGCCTTGTCGTAATGTCAAAAAGAGCCTGGGCATTGATTGCCGCCATGATGGTTTCGCTGATTTATGGTGTTTCTTTTACGGTCGCCAAAGATGTCATGCCCATTTATATCAAACCTTTTGGCTTTATTTTACTACGCGTTATTGGCGCCACTATCTTGTTTTGGCTGGTTTCCTTTTTTGGCCCAAAAGAAAAAATCCAGCTTCAGGATTTCCCAAGAATAGTTGCCGCAGCATTTTTTGGCGTGGCATTGAACATGCTGACGTTTTTCAAAGGCTTGAATTTTACCACGCCCATTTCAGCAGCCGTCATTATGGTTACCACGCCAATAATCGTGTTGATTTTATCGGCGATTATCATAAGGGAAAAAATAAAACTCCGAAAGATTCTCGGAATTCTGCTCGGTCTTTTTGGCACCGGATTTTTAATTCTCTATGGAAAATCAATTGGAAATGCGACCAATGCTTCGCTCGGGAATTTATTGGTTTTCATCAATGCGGTTTCCTATGCTTTTTATCTGATAGTAGTTAAAAAACTGATGGACAAATACAACGCATTCACCTTCGTGAAATGGATTTACACCTTTGGTTTACTAATGGTCTTACCTTTTGGCTGGAATGAATATCAGGAAATTCAATGGGCAATGATTCCGGTAACTATTCTTTGGGAAATAGGTTTTGTCGTAGTCTTTACAACCTTCTTCACCTACCTGTTAAATCTGATTTCAATGCGGGAACTGAAGCCAACCACGGTTGCTGTCTTTATTTATTTGCAGCCGCTTTTTGCCACTGTTTTTGCGATGAGTTTAGGAAAAGATGCCCTGACATTGGTTAAAATTCTCTCGGCAGTTTTGATATTTTCCGGAGTATATTTAGTTACGCAGAAGAAATCCTAAATCCTAAATCCCAAATCCTCAATTTTGAATATATTTGTAGTTATTAGAAAATAAACGAATGATACAATCGATGACCGGTTTTGGGAAAGCAACACTGCAATTACCATCAAAAAAAATTACCGTAGAAATCAAATCACTAAACTCAAAAGGACTGGATTTAAATACCAGAATGCCTTCTGTTTTCAGGGAAATGGAGTTAGGGCTACGCAATCAACTTTCGCAGAGATTGGAGCGCGGGAAAATAGATTTTTCATTGTATGTTGAAATTACGGGTGAAGAGACTTCGTCAAAAATCAATGTGCCGATTGTTAGAGGTTATATCAACCAAATGAAAGCCGTTATTCCGAATGCTGATGAAACCGAATTGATGAAAATGGCGGTAAGAATGCCGGATGCCTTAAAAACAGAGCGCGATGAAATTGACGAAAACGATTGGAAAAAAATCCAGACCGTAATTGATGATGCTTTGGAAAACATTGCCCAATTCAGAAAAGATGAAGGCGTTTCACTGGAAAGGGAATTTCTGCATCGTATTGCCAATATCATGACGTTGATGAATAGTGCGGTATCGTATGATGCCGAACGCGTGGAAACAGTAAAGAACAGATTGCGTACCGCTTTGGATGAATTAAAAGAGAACGTAGATGAAAACCGTTTTGAACAGGAATTGATTTTCTATCTGGAGAAATACGACATTACCGAAGAGAAAGTACGTTTGGAAAACCACTTAAACTATTTCATCGAAACCATCGCAGGTACAGAAGCCAACGGAAGAAAATTAGGTTTCATCACCCAGGAAATGGGAAGAGAAATCAACACCATGGGTTCTAAATCCAATCATACAGAGATGCAAAAACTGGTCGTGATGATGAAGGATGAACTGGAGAAAATCAAGGAGCAAGTTTTGAATGTTTTGTAATAGTACAGAGTTCTTAGTACTCAGTGCTTAGAGATTTTATAAAAATATTAATATTAACAATTGTGTTTAGAACTAGTTTTGACTATGGACTAATCACTAAGTACTTAGTACTGAAAAAATGAACAAAGGAAAATTATTAGTATTCTCAGCGCCGTCAGGTTCAGGAAAAACAACCATAGTTAGACATTTATTGGCACAGCTTGAGCTGAATCTCGAGTTTTCCATTTCGGCTGCCACACGCGAACTTCGCGGCGAAGAAGTAAACGGTAAAGATTATTACTTCATGTCGATTGCCGACTTCAAAAAACATATTAAAGCAGACGATTTTATCGAATGGGAAGAAGTGTATCGCGATAATTTCTACGGGACATTGAAGAGTGAAGTCGAGCGCATTTGGGCAAAAGGCAAAAACGTTATTTTTGATATTGATGTTTCCGGCGGATTGCGAATCAAACATAAATTCCCCGTTGAAACATTAGCGGTTTTTGTCAAACCGCCAAGTGTTGACGAACTAAAACGCCGTTTAAAAGAACGCTCCACCGAAACGGATGACAAAATAAACATGCGTATCGCAAAAGCACATGTTGAATTGGCAACGGCACCACAGTTTGACAGGGTTATTAAGAATTATGATTTGGATGTTGCGAAGGCAGAGGCGTACGAGTTGGTAAAAGAGTTTGTGAGTTAGGAGTAC